>DAOVZP010000196.1 GCA_030635045.1 Bacteroidota bacterium
CATTCTTATTCCTTGTTCTTTATTCCTTGTTCTATATTCCTTTTCACCCCTGCATACCCAGTTCTCTCAACAGCCGTGCCTTCAAAAAGCTCATTGAAAGTCTTTTCATCTAATTCTTCCCAGTCCGGCTTGCTCATCCGGCTCAATTGCGGAAGTGGGTTGAAAGCAGGTTCTGTATGGGGTGTGGAGACGCGGTTCCAGGGGCAAACATCCTGGCAGATATCACAACCGAATATCCAGTCATTCAACTTGTCCTGGTATCCTTCCGGGAGATCGCCTTTGTGTTCAATAGTGAGGTAGGAGATGCATTTCCTGGAATCGATGATGCCGGGAGAAATGATGGCGCCGTTGGGGCAGGCGTCAATACAGCGGGTACAACTGCCGCAATATTCCCCCAACTCTTCTTTATCATAGGTGAGTTCGAGGTTAGTGATGATCGTTCCGATAAAAAAGAAAGACCCCATTTCTTTATTGATAAGGCAGGAATTCTTTCCGCTCCACCCCAGCCCGCATTTTACAGCCCAGGCTTTTTCCAGCACCGGTGCTGAATCTACGAATACCCTTGCCATGACCTCACCGATCTCGTCTTCAATGACATCGACAAGCCCACGCAATTTCTTTTTGATGATCTCATGGTAATCCTTGCCATAGGCATACTTTGAGATCTTGTGCTGTGCTTCTGATAAAGTGCTGTCGGTGGGATAATAGTTATATAAAACTATGATCACAGAGCATGCCCACTCGTTAAGCAATACTGGGTTCAGCCTTTTATCAACGTTCCTGCTCATGTACGACATGCCGGCATGGTTCCCATCCTTAAGCCATTTCCTGAAAATGTGTGATTCTTTAAGCAGTGGGCCTGCCATGGCAATGCCACAGGCATCAAAGCCCAGGTTTTTGGCCGAAGCCTTGATCAAGCTGCTGATCCTGTCTTTTTCGGCGGACATGATATTATTGGTCAAAAAATCCAGGCTGCTTACCTCCCTTGATCTTTCCAAGGTGCTTGTACGCGTTTTCTGTTGCTTCGCGGCCGCGCGGTGTGCGCATCAGGTATCCTTCCTGGATAAGAAAGGGTTCATATACTTCTTCGATGGTTCCACTTTCTTCTCCAACAGCCGTGGCAATGGTACTGATCCCTACAGGACCTCCTTTGAATTTATCGATGATGGTGAGCAGTATCCTATTGTCCATTTCATCCAGCCCGTTCTTATCAACATTGAGTGCAGTTAAAGAGGACCTGGCAATGTCCAGGTCGATGGTTCCGTTGCCTTTTATCTGGGCAAAGTCACGCACTCTTCTGAGGAGGAGGTTTGCAATCCTGGGGGTTCCCCGGCTGCGTCTTGATATTTCTGAGGCCGCATTGGCTTCCATGGGTACTTTTAAAATGCTGGCAGACCGCTTTAGTATTATCTCAAGTGTTGGAGCATCATAATAAGACAGGCGTAGGTTGATCCCAAAACGGCTTCTTAGTGGTGCAGTAAGCAAACCTGAGCGCGTAGTGGCACCAATCAGCGTAAAGGGATTGATCTCGATCTGTACACTTCGGGCATTGGGCCCGGATTCGATCATAATGTCGATCTTGAAATCCTCCATGGCAGCATAAAGATATTCCTCAACAACCGGACTGAGCCTGTGTATCTCATCAATGAACAGCACATCATGCTCTTCAAGGCTGGTTAATAAACCGGCCAGGTCGCCGGGCTTGTCTATAACAGGGCCGGACGTAACTTTCATGTTAACTCCCAGCTCATTCGCGATAATGTATGAAAGGGTTGTTTTACCCAATCCCGGTGGGCCATGCAAAAGAACATGGTCAAGGGCTTCGTCGCGTTGCCTGGCAGCCTCAACAAATATTTTCAGGTTATCAACCACCTTTGCCTGTCCTGAAAATTCTGTAAATTCTGCAGGCCGGAGCACTTTTTCTATTTCTAGTTCTGCCTGGCTGAGATGATCACTTCTTGGATCGAGACTTTCGTTCATGCAAGTTATTTTTCACCAGATATGCAATCAGTAATATCTCGTGTTTTAAAAGCTAATCACGAATTAATTCGCAATAAATGCCTTGCTAAATTAGTTTATTTTACGTATATTTATTATTTTAGCTTGGGATAGAAATGAAATAAACCATGAAAAACCTGCTGGTAGCTATAGATTTTTCCAGAAATGCGATACATGCCCTTGAATATTCGCTGGCGTATGCTGATAATCTGGGGGCTGATGTTTCTATGATATGGGTAGATAATTGTATCGGCCCGGATCTGATGATTGACAAACAGGATGGCGGAGCAAGGTATGAATCCCGTGAACTATTTAAAGAGATATTGAATAAATATCAAAAGAAGTACAAGGGTGGAAAGCTTGACTTCAAATTAAGCAAGGGCAAAGTTTATGAGGAGATCTCGAAATATGCTAAAAAGATCAATGCTGACCTGATCTTTGCCGGTACACACGGGGTTACGGGCTTTGAAGAATATTGGATCGGAAGCAACGCATACCGGATCGTTACACACGCACCTTGTCCGGTGATTACCTTGCGGCAGGATTTTAAATCCGACCGTGGGATTAAAAAGATACTTCTGCCTATCGACAGCACCTCACAGTCAGGCCGTAAAGTGTTTACCACAGCTGAAATTTCCACTGCTTTTAACTCAGAAATACAGATACTGGCAGTACACACCTCAACACTCGGATCACTCAAGAGGCAAGTAAACAAACACCTGAAAACTGTTGCTGATCACCTGGATAAGAAAGGAATCAGTTACCAGGTAAATGAAGTAAATACAAAAAATATTACCCAGGACACCATTGATTTTGCCTTGAAGAACAAGACTGATCTGGTTACTATCATGACAGAACAGGAAACAACCCAGGCAAATGTTTTTCTTGGGACTTTTGCACGCCAATTGGTAAATAATTGTCCGGTACCTGTACTGAGTGTACGTGTATCGGCCGTTTAGAGTAATAACATTATAAAGGGATGAAATATCACTGGATTATTTTAACAATCCTTGGATGCATGATCGGAGGGAGCTTGCTGAGCCAGCCGGATGGCGAAGGAAATGTTGTGATCATACAGGATCCCGGCATCGACACCATCCTTCAAAGGCATGTGCAGATGAATGAAGCTTTGCTGTTGAATACTGATAATTATGCAATTGATGGTTACAGGATCCAGATATTTGAGGAGTCCGGAAATAAATCCAGCACCAGGGCTCGTGAAGTAATGGCAGAGTTTTCTGTCAAATATCCTGATATACCTGTCTACCTCACCTGGCAGGCTCCGAATTTTAAAGTACGCGTAGGTGATTTTGGAACACGAATGAGTGCGGAAGGTTTTCTGAATAAGATCAAAAGAAATTATCCGATCGCCTGGGTGATCAAAGATAAAATAAAATATCCTGTTATCAATTAATATCTACGGCTATGAAAAAAATAATTGTTGCCATCGATTTTCTTGACTGCTCCCTCAATGCTCTTGCTCATGCTGTATCCATTGCAGCGAAGGCTGAGGCTGATATCGAAATGGTTTGGGTGAACCAGCCCGATCATTCCAAGGAAATATTTAAATGTGACCCGGAGGCTTTACTGGCTGAAGTTGAAAAGCGTTTTAAAACATTGATCAAAGATCATTCTGCAGAACTGGGAAAGGGAAAGCTGACCTATCAGATCAGGGAAGGAAAAGTATATCGCGAGATCGTTGGGTCTGCTACTGAAGCCAAAGCTGACTTGATCATTGTTGGTACGCACGGGTCGTCAGGTTTTGAAGAATTCTGGATTGGCAGCAATGCCAATAAGATCGTTTCTTCTGTTCACAGGCCTATTATTACGATTAGGGGAGGGATTGATATTCAGCGTTCATTGAACAAGATCGTGCTGCCTATCGACAGTACGGTGGAGACCAGGCAAAAACTACCTTTTACCAGTGAACTGGCCAAGATCCACGATGCCGAGATCTTTGTTTTGTCGATATACACTACAAAAGTGGCTGCGGTGCGCTACAAGGTTGATACCTATACCGACCAGGTGATAGAATACCTGGAGGAGGAAGGCGTAAGATATACCAGGGATGCTATTGAAGCCGACAACCTTACCAAGTCAACAATCGGATATGCTGAGCGTATTGACGCAAACCTGATCTCCATCATGACAGAGCAGGAAAGGACTACGGCAAACCTCTGGCTGGGCGCCTTTGCCCAACAGATGGTGAACCACTCTCCATTCCCTGTTTTGAGCATTCATCCGAAAGACCTGATACGGTCGCTGACGAGATAACCGGTCCGGCAAGCCTCTTAATAGCGATCTATGCAATTTAGATCTGCAAAGGCAGTCTTTAGCCTTTCAATGATGCCTGTTTCCCCTTGCCTCAGCCATTTGCGAGGATCGTAATATTTTTTGTTCGGAACATCATCACCTTCAGGATTGCCGATCTGGCCCTGCAGATAATCATTGTACTGTTTTGCATAGGAATGAACTCCATCCCAGAATGCCCATTGGGTGTCGGTATCGATATTCATTTTGATGACACCATAGGAAATAGCTTCCCGGATCTTTTCCTGGGAAGAGCCTGATCCACCATGAAAGACAAAATACAACGGCTTGGG
>DAOVZP010000209.1 GCA_030635045.1 Bacteroidota bacterium
ACCTTGCCTGTTATGGCAGTAATTTCCATGAAACGCCTAACATTGACAAACTGGCATCCGAAAGCATGCTATTTACCAATGCTTACGCTGCCTGCCCGGTCTGTTCACCCACCAGGGCAGCCATCATGACCGGAAAATACCCCTCCAGAGTGAATATTACAGATTGGATACCTGGAGATGACCCGAAGAACAGGGAATTAACGGGGACCATAGACCAAAATAAGCTTGCTCTTGAAGAAATAACCCTGGCTGAAACACTGAAGCAAAACGGATATAATACATTCTTTGCAGGAAAATGGCATCTCGGTGATGAAGGTTTCTTTCCGGAGGATCAGGGTTTTGATGTCAATATTGGTGGGCACCACCGGGGATCCCCACCGGGAGGGTATTATACGCCATATAAGAACCCAAAACTCAGCGATGGCCCCGATGGGGAATATCTTACTGACAGACTCACTGATGAATCTATCAGATTTATGAAAGAAAATAAAGACCGGCCATTTTTACTTTATTTATCATTCTATACAGTTCATACCCCCATACAGGCGAACAATGATTATGCAGGCCACTATCGGGAAAAGCTTTATGAATTAGGAGAACCTGATGCGGAACGGATGCCGGAACATATGGCATTTACCACACAACAACAGCTAAATGCCGATTATGCTTCCATGGTGCATGCCCTGGATGTAAACATAGGCCGCTTGCTTGGCACAATTGAGGATCTCGGTATTTCTGATAATACCGTAATCATCTTTACTTCTGATAATGGCGGGCTCTCTACGATAACCAACCCAAACTGGACGGCCCCCACCTCAGTGAAGCCATTAAGGGCCGGCAAAGGATGGTGTTATGAAGGAGGCATCAGGGTACCTTTGATAATTAAAACGCCGGAAATGAATATGTCGACAGTCTGTGATAAGCCGGTTATCAGCATGGACTTCTACCCTACTATCCTCGAACTTGCCGGTATTACCCCAATGCCGGATCAACACATGGATGGAGCGAATTTATCGCCACTACTGCATGGCACCAAAGAATTTGAAAGAGAAGATATATTCTGGCACTACCCGCATTATCATTCCAGCGGCTGGATCCCCGGAGCAGCCATCAGATCCGGCAAATGGAAACTGATTGAATTCTATGAACTCAATAAAACGGAATTATATGACCTTGAAAACGATCCGGGTGAGAATAATGATCTGGCTAAGGTTTATCCTGAAAAAGTTAAAGAGATCCATGAGAAACTATCCTTACTTCAAAAAAATACAGGAGCCCTTTTCCCCACCCGGAACCCAAATAACCAATAACATGAAATAATTCAAAACTCAAAACCCAAAACTCAAAACTCATTTTCTTATCTTTATCCTGATTATGAAAAAAATAAAAGCAACTTTTAGCCAAATTATCTTTGTATTGCTGTGTTCGCTACTTATGATCACATCACAGGCGAATGCCCAGAGCAATATTACAACCGCCATTCTGGAACCTATCTGGGAAGTACCTGATACCATTATCCCTATTGATGCTACGGATATTATCAGCAGTGCCGAAGCCAGCTCAACGATACTTTTAGAAGTTAGTAAAAGCCTGCCGGATTCTGCATTGATGGCTGATTATTCAAACAGGCTGGCAGAAGTAATCGGGATAATCGACACCATCTACATTGAATTAGAGGGGTATGATCAGGAAGATGTCGGTTACAGGTTGCATCAAAATTATAAGAATCAACTTACGCTCTTACAGTCATCTATCAAGAGTTTAAAAAATGATCTGGACAAGAAATCAAAAGAATTATCAGGCCAGTGGGACAAAACGGATTTCATTGCAAGAAACTGGACACTGACATTAGAGACCGGTGAACCGGAACCACTATCTGAATCCTTACGCACTCGTTCAGAATCGATATTGGCTGAAGTCCTGGAAAAGAGAGAAATAATCAATACTCTGGGCAATGAGTTATTGGCAATGGCGGATCAGCTTCTCACAGCAAGCCAGGAATTAGAGAAACTCATCACACAAATGCTTGCGACAGAGGAAATGGTTCGGCGAAACCACCTGAGGAAAACACATCCCGCCATTTGGGAATCAGACACCCTAAGGGGAGAGGCCATCAGCCCTGTAAAAGTCTACCAATCGACAGTAACTGCTTACAAAGATGGATTAAGCGGCTTTTACAGTGTTTATAAATATTGGGTATATCTTCATCTTGGTATCTTGCTGTTCCTGCTGACCGTTTCATTCATCATCAGGAGAAAACTCAATAAATGGACCCTGGATACAGATGATGAACGGATAGCCAAATTCCTTAAGATCTTTAAACGGCCGGTAGCTGTTTCATTTACACTGGCCATTTTTCTTAGCTTTCTGTTATATCCCAATGCGCCCGGTGTATTCAGGGACATGAGTTCCATATTGATCATCATTCCTTTGCTTGTGGTAGCCATGCAGGTGCTTCCAAAAAAAACACATATTTATCTCTTTTCAATAACCGCCTTATTCATTTTTGAGAAATTAGTGGAGATGGTCAAGTATGGAAACTATCCTCTGCCGGGCTTCCTGCTCCTGCTTGTGTTAGTAGCAACTACTGCTTATGTTATTTGGTTTATCATCAGGAGAGGCCGTAAGTATAAGAATGCTGCAAAGCGCAATATCAGGTGGATAGATATATCCCTATGGCTGGCCCTGATCATTTTGCTGGTGGCACTCGTTGCGCATATATTAGGCTATGTTGCATTTGGCTTTTACCTGTTCAAAGGCGTCATTATCAGTATAATGGCCGGCTTGCTGATCAGTGTCAGCGTGAACATCATTGATGGGTTCTTTACCCTGATCATCATGGGTAAATCATCACAGGTGCATGGCTTGGTCCACGAATATGGCGACAAGCTTGTAAACAGGATCATCAGGGTTGTAAAACTGCTGGCCGTCATCTACTGGCTAGGTATCGTACTCAAAAGGTTTCTCATTTATAATGAAGTAATCGGATGGCTGGAGGATATATTCCAATCCCAGTGGAAAGTCAATGAGACGACCTTCTCCCTGAAAGGTATCATTTTGTTCGGACTTATTATTTTTCTGGCAATATGGCTTGCACGTTTTATCAGGTTATTGCTGGAAAAGGAGTTGTTTCCGAGGATAAAATTTGGCCGGGGAGTACCCGGAATTATCAGCCTGATTATAAGGTATACCATTATCACCATCGGTTTCATACTTTCGCTGAGTGTGCTGGGCGTCGATATGACTAAACTCACCATCCTTATCGGGGCACTCGGTGTGGGTATCGGTTTTGGGTTACAAGATCTGATCAACAACCTCATATCAGGCTTCATACTGATATTTGAACGGCCGATTCAGGTTGGCGATACCGTGCAGTTTGGCGAAAGGGAAGGAAAAGTGAAAGAGATCGGAATACGTTCAAGCATAATAAAGACCTACGATGGATCTGAGGTAATTGTTCCCAATGGGAAACTCATTTCAGAAGAGCTGATCAATCTAACATTGTCAGACCCAATTTTGCGTATTGAGATCAATGTAGGCACAGAATACGGGAGTGATCCACAGGAAGTCATCGATATCCTGGTGATGCAGGCTAAACTTCATCCTGATGTTATTCCGAATCCTGAAACATTTGCCATCTTTTTTGGATATGGTGATTTTGCATTGAACTTTAGACTATATGCTTATACTCTTGAAGTAAATTCACGCCTCAGGATACGCAGTGAACTGAACCTTGCTATTTTTGAAGCCTTCAAAGAGGCCAATATCAAGATTCCTTTCCCGATACAGGATCTTAATGTAAATATTTTGGATAAAAAGGAAAATAAAAAATAGATAAAAATCGGTTGACAGTTAACGGTTGACGGTTGACAGTATGCGGTTAGAATTAGGAACTCAACCCAACACCCAACACCTATATTCCGTATTTAGAGATTTTATTGTAAAGCGTCTTCCTGGTGATGCCCAGAATGCGTGATGCCTGCGACAGGTTTCCCCGGCATCGCTCAATGGCCTGGTTTATGATACGCATTTCATTATTTGCAAGGTTATAGCATTCCGGCTCTCCCGCAATAACTATACCCTTATTAAGATTGAATGCAAAGTCCTCGGGGCCAAGGCATCCCGACTCACTCATTATCACGGCCTTTTCTACAGCATGTTCCAACTCACGAACGTTGCCCGGCCAATGCCACGAAATAAGTTTATCAAACACTGCAGCGTCTACCTCCATTCCGGGTTTTGAATATTTTGTTTCATATTTTTCTTTAAAATGATCGAAAAGCGGTTTTATATCAGGCTTCCGCTGGCGTAAGGGAGGCACGTGGATCGTTATAGTATTCATTCTGTATAACAGGTCCCCTCTGAACTTACCCTCCCGGACCATCCTTTCAAGAGGCATATTTGTTGCGGTGATCAGGCGGATATCTACGGGCACATG
>DAOVZP010000194.1 GCA_030635045.1 Bacteroidota bacterium
AAATTCACCCCAGCTGCCATTTTCATAGCCTCTTGCCCAGATATGCCTGTAGTTTTGTGGTTCACTACCGCCTGTATATACAAATGTTTCGGTGACGGAGGAGAAGATCAAAAATCGTCGTCCCTGATCATCAACATGAATGGCAGGCCAGGTTGAAATACCTGTACAACGTAATGGAAGGATGCCTTCAAACTCTATAGTGCCTGATCCATCAACATCCTGAATCTCGCCAATATAATTCACACCTTCAATGAGTTCTGAATTTGCTTGTCCGGCTTTTGGCGGAGCAAGTGCATTAAGGTCATTGGAAAATGGCTCCATCTCGTCATTCCAATAAACTATACCTTCCCAATCCGGGTGGTAAGGGTAAGTAACTGCGCCGGTAGCTTCAGAGTTTTGATACCTGGTAATAGCGAATACAACATGTACATGTCCGTCGTTGTCAATTGCCATGTGACCAGAGCGGTCAGGACAAAAAACTGTATCAAGAAATTGTTCAGCAGGATTGTAAAATGGAATGGGATGTTCCCAGACCACAACACGTTCCCAGGTCTCTCCATTGTCATGTGAGATCATGTAGAACAGGTCTGCAGTTATCTGACTATATATGAGACCTATGTGTGGTCCGTTTGAAGCCAGTGCAAAACAATCCCAATTGACTTCCCTGTAATTTTCCTCTCCCATTTCAGGAAGAACTACATTATGGGGATCCCAGGTATCACCACCGTCATCAGAACGTGAATAAACGACAGCTGCGACTTGCCCTGCATATTCAGCGTTTGTCGGGCAAAACAGATGGGTATATTCATTGTTTACGCCGGAGGCGACCATCCTGGGCCATGTAAGGCTGGACTCAATACCTGCGGGTCCGAGAAAATTCCATTGTGTCCACTCACCGGTTCCTTTAACTTCACGCTTAATGAATTCCAGTCCCTCTGTACCATTATGTGCCACACCCATTTCGCCATCACCCCAACTGGAAATATTCGGCCATCCTGTACGTATATTTTCAATTCTCACGGTTGGTGCCGGTCCCCAGGCAGTACCATCATAGTAGTTGTATCCTGTGCCTCTCTCGGGGAACTGTGAGGCTGCTGTTCCGTAGATCCATACGCCGGCCATGGTACCATCTTCAAATCTCCAGAAACGGTTGCCGGTGTTATAGTTTGAAAACAGGTCATACCAGGTAGTCCCTAAATCGGCTTCAACAGGGTCCAGAAGGCCAGAACCTTTGACCATGTTCACCGGGTTGTTGAAATTGGTGGCATCATCAGTAGCATAGTTGATTCTGCCATCATCCATTTTTAAAGTCTTGTACTTATCAATGGACGTGGTACTCTGGCTATACCCTAGCATTCCAATGCAAAGAACAAGGCTAATAAGTAATAATTTCTTCATAGTGAAAAAGTTTTAGTTAAACATTAATTAGGCTTTGCCCGACAATATACAAAATTCAAAGACAAAAAAAAAATTTTGAAATAAAAAAAACCCCCGCTTAACAGCGAGGGTTAGAAATATTGTGGTTGAATTTTTTATTCAACAATCATCTTCCTTGTTACCTGGCTTGTGCCGGCAGTTACGGTATAGAAATAGATACCGGCCTGCAGCATATCTGCCTCAATGGTAAAGGTATGTGTTTGTGCAGAAACCTGTCCTCTGTTGATCTCGATAACTTTCTGGCCTGTCATGTTGGTTACAACGAGTGAAAGATCAGCAGCTGTTTTGAGGTTTACATTTACAGTAGTTGTTCCTGTGAATGGGTTGGGGAAGTTTTGTGATACGTGTGAATCGTCGATCAGTTCCGCTTCTTCAACACCAATACCGGTCCATGAAGGAGTCAGCTCAACTTTTGGCAGCATGCCATAAATCCAGCGGTTTTCCTGGTATGCGTGTTCATCATCGAGTGCAATACCCGGTGTGATGTCAGCCTGGTAGATGTAGTGAATG
Organism: Bacteroidota bacterium; assembly: GCA_030635045.1. GTDB lineage: Bacteria > Bacteroidota > Bacteroidia > Bacteroidales > B18-G4 > B18-G4. Next base: position 1,948 of record DAOVZP010000194.1, read on the forward strand.
TTTTCATCTGATGTGCTGGCTATAACCGGAAATACACATTCGTCGAAGATGTGCTGGATGTCTGAAGTAAGATCCAAGAACTCACCCCATGTTTCTGTTCCGTTGTCAAAACCCCTGGCCCAAACGTGCTTGTAGTTATATGTATCGGTGAAATATGTTTCTGTTGTTGAAGAAAAGAGAACATATCTGTAACCGAACTCATCAACAGTGATGCTGGGCATGCCTGAAGGTCCGATCTGACGATAGCTCATAATATCATCAACGGAGGTTCCAACGAGGGTAATCTCACCGTCGCCGTCAACATCCTGCATATAGCCAATGTAGTTAACATCCTCGATCATTTCTGAATCTGCATAACCATATTGTGGGGAGGCAAGAGCATTAAGGTCGTTTGAGAACGGTTCCATCATATCGTTCCAGTAACCAACACCATCAACAAATGGATAAAAGTTGTATGAAGTTCCAACTTCCCAGTGAGCCACCCTGCTCATACCAAATACAACATGTGCATGCCCTTGAGCATCGAGGGTCATATGTGCGGAGTTGTCAACCGTAAAGAAAGTATCAGCAATGGTTACATCCCAGTCGAAGAAAGGATAAGGGTGCTCCCGTACCATGTTGTGCTCCCATGTCTCACCATTGTCATCCGACCTCATGTAAAAAAGGTCCATCCATGCACTACCGATAAGGATACAAACAGTGTTACCCTGTGCAGCTAATGTATAATCATCAGCATTAATTTCGAAATAATAGTCGGCACCTGTACCTTCGATAATGACATTCTGGGGATCCCAGGTTTCGCCACCATCGACTGAACGTGAATAAAGGAGGCCAGTAGCCTGTCCCATATATTCAACGTATGTGTTACTGATCAGGTGGATTACTTCGTTGTTCTCACCTGAAGTGATGATCCTTGGCCATGTAAGGTCGTCTTCAATACCTGCAGGTCCGAGGAAGTTAGCCTGTGACCAGGCACCGGTGCCTTTAGCGTCACGTTTTGAGATCTCGAGTCCGGTTGCACCATTATGGGCAACGTTGATCTCGCCACCGGCACCCCATGCAGAAATTGCCGGCCATCCGCAACGTGTATCTTCAATACGTACGGTTGGAGCAGGGCCCCATTCGGTTCCGTTGTAAAAGTTATAACCGGTACCCCTCTCAGGGAATGCGGTTGCTGCAGTACCGAAGATCCATACACCGGCCATGGTAGCATCTTCCCACCTGTATAAACGGTTTCCGATGAAACTGTTTGAGAACAGGTCGTAATAGGTAGTACCGATCACCTGCTCTGAAGGAGCATAAGCGTCTGTACTTTTGACCATGCTTACCGGATTATTAAAGTTAGTAGCATCATCGGTACCCTTGATAAAGGTGCCCTCAGCAGCAACCTTAGACAGTTCTTTTGACACGGTGGGGAAGTTCTGACTGAAACCCATGACACCAATGCCTAGAACAAGACAAAATAGTAAAAGCTTTTTCATTGTTAAAAGAATTTTAGTTAAACAAATATTAGGCTGATTTTAAATAGATATTCTGATTAAATCGCTATAAAGGTTGCGAAGATAATTAAATTGTAATACATCACTATAAAACAGACATAAAAAATAAGCCACGGTTGCACGTGACTTATTAAAGACTTTAAAAACTATCTATGTCAATCAAAAAGCACCTTTTCCCTTTTCCCTTTTTCCTTTTCCCTTTTCCCTTTTCCCTTTTTCCTTTTTCCTTATTCCTTATTCCTTATTCACTCCTCTTTCCCCGCTCCCATCTCAATATAACCGGAACGTTTGTCGTCTTTTGATTCGTCGAAAAGCTTGCGCATAGTTTCATGGCGCATTGCGAAACGGCCACCAACAGCTTCATGCAGTGCACGCATCTTGGTATTGAAATCTCCAACCCACGACATTTCAATGGTATCATAATGAGGTTTGGTTTTCATAACATTATCCATACTCTTAAAAATGGCGGATTCAATGCCATGGCGCTGATATGATGGAGTAACGCCCATTACCGTGATCCTTGTGCGTGTCATGGTCTTGTTCCATTTATAGTAAAGAAAGCGCAATTTGTTCCAAAGATGCATCTTACCATTAAGTTTCTTAAGTATTTGGTTCACATCGGGCAGCATCACCAGGAATGCAATGGGCTCATCATTATGATATGCAAACCATATGAACTTTTCTTCAAGTATGGCTTTTGCTTTCTTCAGGGAGTCCAGTGCAACCTTTTTTTCAAGTGGCTGAAAATGCTCATGATAAACCCATGCCTTATCATAAACAGTGATCAGGTCGGAGATATATTTTTCGGCATTCTTATACTCAAAATGTTTGATTTGATATTCCTTACGGCTCATTATCCTGTCGGCAATCTTCCAAAAGCGCTCCGGCATTGGGTTCCTCAGGTTCAGATGATTCGACACCTGTTCATAGTAAGTGGAAAAGCCATAAGCTTCAAATTGATCTTTATAATAAGGGAAGTTATAATTCATACCATAACTGGGCTGAATAAAACCTTCAACGAGCAATCCCCAGAAATTATCGTTCTCGCTGAAATTAATCGGCCCGTCCATGGCTTCAGCCCCCCTCTCCTTAAGCCAGTCCTTACATGCATCAAAAAGTAATACGGAAGCTTCAGCGTCGTCAATACATTCATAGAAACCCATA
>DAOVZP010000135.1 GCA_030635045.1 Bacteroidota bacterium
AAGATTTAGATATTGTTTCGAATTTAGTGATTTAGGATTTAGTGCTTTTCCCTACAGGAACTTAAACCCTTTACCTAAATAGCTTCCCGCATCCCCAAGGATTTCTTCGATACGCAACAACTGGTTATATTTGGCGATCCTGTCGGAACGGCTGGCTGAACCGGTTTTGATAAGGCCGGTATTTAATGCTACAGCGAGGTCGGCAATGGTGGTGTCTTCGGTCTCACCCGAACGATGGCTGATCACAGAAGTATAAGCACTCCTGTTAGCCATATCAACGGCGTCGATAGTTTCTGTCAGTGTGCCGATCTGGTTTACTTTGATAAGGATGGAGTTTGCGATACCGTTGTCGATACCTTTTTTCAGGCGTGTGGTATTGGTCACGAAGAGGTCGTCACCCACAATCTGTATCTTATCACCCATTTTTTCTGTCATCAGCTTCCATCCGTCCCAGTCGTCTTCGGCCATACCGTCTTCGATTGAGATGATAGGGTATTTTTTTGCCCAGTCTGCCCAGAAATCGACCATTTCTGCCGGTGTCAGCTTGTCGCCTGTCGACCATTTGAGGTGGTAAACATTCTCTTCCGGGATATAATACTCTGATGATGCCGGGTCGAGGGCGATATAGATGTCTTCACCGGCTTTATAACCGGCTTTGTCAATTGCTTCAAGGACAACTTTTATTGCTTCTTCATTGGAAGAAAGGTTTGGTGCAAAGCCACCTTCATCACCAACATTGGTGGAGTGTCCGGCTTTTTTCAGTACTGCTTTGAGGTTATGGAACACTTCTGCCCCCATCCTGATGGCTTCGCTGAATGTTTCTGCGCCAACGGGCATGATCATGAACTCCTGGAAATCGATACTGTTATCGGCATGTGATCCCCCATTAAGGATATTCATCATGGGAACAGGTAAAACATGGGCGTTCGGGCCACCGATATAACGAAACAAAAACTGCCCGGTTTCCTGAGCGCCTGCATGGGCAACGGCCAGAGAAACACCAAGGATGGCATTGGCACCCAGCTTTTCCTTATTGGCTGTCCCATCGATCTCAATCATGCGTTGATCGATATCACGCTGGTCGGTTACATAATAACCCTGAAGTTCTTCAGAAAGGATATTATTGACATTTTCAACTGCTTTCAAAACACCTTTTCCAAGGTATGTGCCTTTGTCATTGTCGCGTAGCTCGGCCGCTTCGTGTACCCCGGTGGATGCTCCCGAAGGAACGGCTGCCCTGGCTACTATGCCGGTATTGGTATAAACATCAACTTCAACAGTGGGGTTCCCACGTGAATCCAGGATCTGACGTGCATGGATATTAGCTATCATTGAGCTCATAATCGAATATTTTCTGGTTTATTAATCTTTTGAGATAAAAAAAGGATAAAGTTAATCAAAACCTTATCCTTTGATATTTTGCAAGGAACTTTCCTATTCCTTCTTGTCTTTTTTCTCTTCGTCTTCCGGAGCTTCGTCTGAGGCGGGTTTTTTTTCTTCCTCAGGTTTTTCTTCGGCTTTAGGTTCTTCCTTCACTTCTTCTTTAGCTTCAGCTTCAGGTTCTTCCTTTACCTCTTCAGTGGTTTCAGCAGCTTCTTCTTTTACTTCCTCACTTGCATCTTCCACAGATTCTTCAGCAGTTTCAACAGCCTGTTCAGCAACTTCTGCTCCTTCTTCCTGTTTCTTGCCACCTCTTCTCCTGCGTGTTTTCTTCGGGCCTTTGGCCTTGGCATCGAGGAGGTTTTCATTATAGTCGACCAGTTCGATAAGGGCCATCTCGGCGTTATCGCCCATCCGGGCGCCAATCTTTATGATCCGGGTATAACCACCCGGGCGGTCGGCAACCTTTACAGATATTTCCCTGAAGAGTTCGGTAACAGCATCCTTATCGTTAAGATAGCTGAATACAACCCTTCTTGAGTGGGTAGAGTCTGTCTTTGACTTGGTGATGAGCGGTTCGATATATGTTCTCAAAGCCTTTGCTTTGGCAACAGTTGTCTTGATACGCTTGTGAATGATAAGCGAGCTTGCCATGTTAGCGAGCATTGCTTTCCTGTGAGCACTCGTTCTGCTTAAATGATTGAATCTTTTACCGTGTCTCATTGCAATTATTCCTTATCTAATTTGTACTTTGAAATGTTCATGCCAAATTCAAGGCCTTTGGATTTGACCAGCTCTTCGAGTTCGGTCAGTGATTTTTTTCCAAAATTCCTGAATTTAAGCAGGTCGTTCTTGTTAAAGGTTACCAGGTCGCCAAGTGACTCAACATCAGCTGCTTTAAGGCAGTTTAGTGCCCTTACCGACAGATCCATGTCAACAAGCTTGGTTTTCAATAACTGACGAATATGTAGTGAGTTTTCGTCGAACTCTTCTGTTACTGCTTTTTCTTCCGAATCCAGTGTTATTTTTTCATCTGAGAACAGCATGAAGTGATGGATCAGGATAGTGGCAGCTTCTTTCAATGCTTCTTTCGGGTGGATAGAACCATCGGTATCGAGCTCCAATACGAGTTTTTCGTAATCGGTTTTCTGTTCAACCCTCCAGTTTTCGATGTGATATTTTACATTTTTGATAGGAGTATGGATAGAGTCGATGGCTATGGTATCAACTGTAGCATTAATGGATTTGTTCTCTTCTGCAGGAACATAGCCTCTGCCTTTATCGATGGTCAGCTCCATAGAGAGCTTAACGCTGCTGTCCATATGACAGACTACCTCATCGGGGTTCAATACCTGGAACACCGACAGGAATTTATTGATATCGCCGGCTTTAAACACCTCCTGGTCGCCAATTACGATATGGATCTTTTCGCTGTTTTCGGTGTCGATCTGTTTCTTGAACCTGATCTTTTTGAGGTTCAGGATGATCTGGGAAACGTCTTCGACCACTCCGCGTATGGTTGCGAATTCCTGGACTACACCGTCGATCCGCAAAGAGGTGATGGCGTATCCTTCGAGGGATGATAACAGTATCCTTCTGAGGGTATTCCCGATGGTAACGCCGAATCCCGGCTCCAGCGGACGAAATTCAAAGATGCCTTTGAACTCATCTGCTTCGATCATGATTACCTTGTCTGGTTTTTGAAATGCTAATATTGCCATAATATGCTGTATATTAAATAATCACTTATTGAGGACAAATGGTTTATTACTTTGAGTACAATTCCACGATGAGTTGTTCCCTGATGTTTTCCGGAATCTCTTCCCTGGTGGGGTAGTTAATGAACTTACCTTCCATTTTTTCATCATCCCATTCAAGCCATCCAAAGCTGTCGGTACGGCCAGAGATTGAAACAGTGATAGCCTCCAGTGATTTTGATTTTTCCCTGACACCTATCACATCCCCAGGCTTAATATCATAAGAAGGGATATTTGCAATTGTTCCGTTCACGAGTATATGCCTGTGGGAAACCAGCTGCCTGGCGGCTCTGCGTGTCGGGGCTATGCCCAGCCTGTAAACGATATTGTCAAGCCTGGCTTCAATAAGCTGAAGCAGGATTTCACCAGTGATCCCTTTTTTCTTTGTAGCTCTCTTAAAGGTATTCCTGAACTGTCTTTCAAGGATACCATATGTATATTTTGCTTTTTGTTTCTCCTGAAGCTGAATGCCGTATTCGGATTCTTTCCTTCTCCGCCTGTTATTACCATGATGTCCCGGGGGATATGGTTTCCTGTCAAGCGCTTTATCCGGTCCAAAGATCGGGTCTTTGAATTTCCTGGCAATCTTTGATTTTGGTCCTGTGTACCTGGCCATAATATTCTCTTATTGTGTTAAATAATTATACTCTTCTTCTTTTAGGGGGCCTGCATCCATTATGTGGCAGTGGAGTAACATCTTTGATCTCGGTTACCTCAATTCCCATGGAGTGCAGCGTCCTGATGGCTGATTCCCTGCCTGATCCGGGTCCTTTTACATGTACCTTTACCTTGCGCAAACCTGCGTCGTAGGCAACTTTGGCACAGTCTTCAGCTGCAAGCTGAGCAGCATAAGGTGTATTCTTTTTTGATCCCCTGAATCCCATCTTTCCCGATGAAGACCAGGAAATCACCTGTCCTGCATTGTTGGTCAGCGAAATGATGATGTTATTGAATGAAGCACTGATGTATGCCATTCCTGTGGGTTCAACCTTGACCACCCTCTTCTTACTTCTGGTTGATTTAGCCATAGTTTTTCTTTATTTCAGCAGAATAATAATCCTGTTTCCTGTTTTATATTAACCTTTCGGTGCCACTTTTTTGTTGGCAACGGTTTTCTTACGTCCTTTACGTGTACGTGCATTGTTCTTGGTACTCTGACCGCGTAGCGGAAGCCCGATACGATGACGAATGCCACGATAAGTCCCGATGTCCATCAGTCGTTTGATGTTCATCTGTGTTTCTGACCTGAGTGAACCTTCTACTTTGTGTTGTTCACTGATAATGGTACGAACCTTGTTCTGCTCATCATCATCCCAGTCTTCAACTTTTTTGCTCCAGTCGATTCCTGCTTCCGTAAGGATCTTTTGGGCATTGCTCCTGCCTATGCCAAAAATATATGTGAGACTGATCTCACCCCTCTTGTTGTCCGGTATATCGACACCTGATATCCTAGCCATATCTGATAGTTTATAGTTTTAAAATTATCCTTGTCTTTGTTTGAACTTAGGGTTCTTCTTGTTGATAAGATACAAGCGTCCCTTGCGCCTAACGATCTTACATTCAGGTGACCGTTTTTTTATTGATGCTCTGGTTTTCATTTTTAATGTTTTCTATTTATATCTGAACGTAATTCTTCCTTTTGTTAAATCGTATGGTGACATTTCCAGCTTTACCCTGTCACCCGGTAAAATCTTTATATAATGCATCCGCATTTTACCGGAAATATGAGCAATGATCACGTGCCCGTTTTCCAGTTCTACCCTGAACATGGCGTTGCCTAATGATTCGATGACAGTGCCATCTTGTTCTATGGATGGTTGTTTAGCCATTTATTTTATTTTGAGTTGATCACTTCTTCTATATATTCAAATGTTGACAATACCTCGGCTTTTTCCTTTCTTATCACGACATCGTGCTCATAGTGAGCTGACGGGCTTTTATCGGCTGTTTGTATCGTCCATCCATCCCTCAGTTGCACCACATGCCTTTTTCCCAGGTTTATCATCGGTTCTATTGCCAGCACCATGCCTTCCTGAAGTTTTACGCCTGTACCGCGTTTGCCATAATTTGGCACTTCAGGTTTTTCATGCAGTTGCCTTCCTAAGCCATGCCCTACAAGGTCTCTCACCACGGAATATCCGTATTGTTCGACGTAGGACTGTACTGCATGGCCAATATCGCCGATCCGCTTTCCTTCTACCGCTACCTCAATGGCTTTATTTAAGGATTCTTTGGTCCTGTCCATCAGCAGCCTCACGTCATCATCAATCTCTCCAACGGCAAAGGTATAGGCAGAATCACCGTAGAAACCGTTTTTAAAAACACCGCAATCGATGGAAACGATATCCCTTTCGAGCAAGGTATGATGTCTGGGAAACCCGTGCACCACCTGCT
>DAOVZP010000387.1 GCA_030635045.1 Bacteroidota bacterium
ATATTTTTTGTGATGGTCTTCACCGCCTTGATCTTAATACCATATTCCTACAAGACGGTGACCAGGAATACGGCCTGGTTTTCAGACCTGTCCCTTTATAAAGCTGATATGGAATATCTCGACAATTCAGTGAAGGCTCATGACCTGATGGGGACCACTATAATGAGAAAGACAGAGCTTGAACTGTCGAAACAGGTGAATGTCGCAAAATTCCTTATGCCGTCCATTAACAGGGCCCTGGGCCATTTCCGGAGGGCAGTGGAAATCTGGCCCGGGCATACATCTTCATGGAAGAATATGGGGATGATCTATAACAACCCGAGAATTGCAGAGCATCTCATGGCAAAGGGCGATACTGCCAAATATATTTCGTTCAAGAAAAATGCTATTACCAGTTTCTCAAGGGCTATTGAGCTGGACCCCGGGGATGGCAAAGCCTTATTCAACCTGGGGCTTACCTATGAGTACGTGGGTGAAGCTGATTCAGCCATTTATTATTATGAAAAGTGCGTCGAGAATAATCCAAAGATCATTAATCCCCGCTCGCGGCTTGCCGACCTGAAGTTTATGCAGGGTAATATGCAGGAGGCCATCAGCATTAATAAGGAGATCATAAGGATAGACCCGATGGAAGCTCTTCCTTATATCAGCTTTGGAAATTATTATATGATGATGGGCGACACGCTCAAAGCCGTGGAGAGTTATGAAGAGGCCGCCAAAAGAAACACAAGGCCTGAAGTATTTGCTTTCTTATCAGAATATTTCATAAATAGTGGAGATACGGAGAAAGCACAAATGTATCGCGACAAATACATGAAAGCCATTCAGCCCTAAGCATCATGAAAAGCTACATTAAAGCCATCAGCTACCATCTGCCCGAAAAGGTGCTCACAAATGATGAGCTTGCAAGGGAATTCCCTGATATGAAGATCGATGACCTGACCAGGCTTACAGGGGTGAAGAAGAGGTATATTGCTGCAGATGGTGAAACAGCCGGAGACCTGGCATTTCAAGCGGCTCAAAAACTTTTTGATGAGCATAATATTAGTCCGGCTGAGATAGATCATATCATCTTTTGTGCCCAGGGGCCGGATTATATTACCCCTTCAACGGCATGCATACTGCAAGACCGGCTTGGCATCCCGGAACATGCCGGTTCATTGGATATCAACCAGGGTTGTACAGGTTTTATTTACGGCCTGAGCGTAGCCAACGGACTTATCGCCACAGATGCTGCCCAGAATGTGCTTTTGCTCACTTCTGTTAACATTTCTGAGCTGATCCACCCCGAAGATAAAAGCACCCGTGCGATCTTTGGTGACGGGGCCGCAGCCACACTGGTTTCTTCAAATGACAGCGTGCAGGGTTCAGGAATCGGCGATTTTGTTTTTGGAACAGATGGCAAGGGATTCGAAAACATCATTATCAAACATGGCGGTGCACGCTATCCACATATTAAGTTTGAATCAGAAGATTATAAAGATGAAGCCGGCAATATTCGCAACGACCGTTACTTCAATATGAATGGTGCTGCCGTATTCTACTTTTCAGTTGAAAAGGTTCCGCTCATGATACGTCAACTGTACAACAAGGCAGGGATCGATGGAGATGATGTTGATCTTTATGTTCTGCACCAGGCCAACCAGATCATACTCGAAAGCATTTTCAGGAAGATGAAGATCCCCAAAGAGAAGACACTTTTTCACCTGGAAGACTGTGGAAATACCGTTTCATCGACAATCCCTATTGCTCTTTATCATGCCATCGCCGATGGAAAGGTTAAAAGAGGAGATACTATGGTACTGGCCGGCTTTGGGGTAGGGTTCAGTTGGGCTGGTTGTGTTGTTAAATACTAAGGAAGAATTAGGATTTCACAAAGGAGCCACAAAGGCCTTCTACATACTGCCCACTGACCGTCAACCGTCAACCGTCAACCGTCAACTTTTTTATTGCGAAGCAATAATATACCTTCCTCCACCAGCCGGTTCACCGAATTATCCTTCAGGAAACTCTCGATAGGCCATTCTATGCCGAATTGCTTGTTAACATCCCGCTCAAGGCTGACCGCAGTGATTGAATCGAGGCCATAGGCCGATATGGGCTTGTTAGCGTCGATCTTGCCGGGATCAAGTTCCAGCTTCTGTGCCATCCAGTTGATCATCCACTCCCGCAGGAATTCAGGGCGGAAGCCGATAGCCGTAGCAACATTCTCTTTTTCCGGCGCCATTTCCCAACTTGCCAGAATATTCAATTCATTATTGGCCCACACTGTACGCATGGCAAAACGTTGTGTCTTGCCACTTGAAGTCTTTTTAATCGATCCCATCCTTACCAGGATGATAATGTTTGGCTGTATGCCGTGATCGGCAAATATTGCATTCCGGATGGATTCGAAGACCTCCTCTTCATCGAAATCATGCATATGGGTCCGCTCAACTTCCTGGATAATGATCAGTTTTTCTTCCCCTTCAATTTCAGCTGAAAAAGCTGTACCTGCATTTTGCCGCAAGGCGTCATGACTATTTTCCACGCTGTGCTCTATGTCGTTTGGGAAGA
>DAOVZP010000218.1 GCA_030635045.1 Bacteroidota bacterium
ACAACATCATCCCTTCCGTGCAGGCGACACACGCCACTTCAGACATGTACTGGGCCATCGACAGGGTAGGGCCCGAACGGATGAAAGGTGCTTATGCATACAGGAGATTGCTTTCACTGAACGGCTGGATGCCGAATGGCACCGACTTTCCCATTGAGAAGATCAGCCCGCTGCTGACATACTATGCTGCGGTGGCCAGGAAAGACCTTGAAGGGTTTCCTGAAGGTGGATTCCAGATGCAGGACGCCCTCAGCAGAGAGGAAGCGCTGCGTTCAATTACGATATGGGCCGCCAAAGCTGCTTTTGAAGAAAAAGAAAAGGGGAGCCTGGAAGCAGGCAAGGATGCTGACATTGTGATTCTGGACAGTGACCTGATGGCCATCGATGAGTTGGAAATACCGAAAGTGAATGTCCTGAATACCTTTGTGAACGGTGAGATGGTTTTTGGAGCCAAGATGAAGTAAAATCATCCCCCGGCTGCGAAAACCGTAGTTTTAAGTTTTATTAAGAAATATCAGGAAACGCTTTTCCGTTTTTATAATAACCCATTAAAACAGCGCCTTATGTTAATGAGAAATCTGAACCCCCTGAGGTTCCCGGCCATTGTTTCCATTTCGCTGATACTTGCCCTTTCAGCATGTGATCCCGGAAAAAGTTCACAAGAAACCGATAACAGCCCGGAAGTGGCAAACTATATTTCTGCCTATACCAGCGGTGTAATATCGGCTGATGCAGAGCTTATTATCCGGCTTACGGAGAAACACCCCGGGGCAAGCAGCTTTTATGAGCCTATCGATAAAAAACTGTTCATACTGGAACCTGCTGTCGAAGGCCAGTCATACTGGATAAATGATCGAACGCTGGGATTCAAGCCTGATCAAAAGCTGGAGCAGGGACAGAAATACCGGGCAACATTCGTGCTGTCAGAACTCTTTGACGTTAGTGGCAGCCTGTCGGAATTCTATTTTGGCTTCCAGACCCGGGTGCTTGATTTCAAAACAAATATTGGAGCCCTGAAACCATATCCCGGGCAATCCGAATACTATTTCCTTACCGGGGAGCTTGATTTCTCCGACAGGATTGAGCAAGACAAGGTAGAAAATATCCTTTCAGCGAATCAGGATGATGCAGCTCTAACAATACACTGGCGGGCGATGCAAAACAAGCGCGTATACGAATTTACCGTTGATAGTATTCTCCGGGCCCAAGAAGAAGGAAAGATATTGCTTTCATGGGATGGCAAGACAGCAGGCATTGACAATGAGGGGAATGAAACCATTATGGTGCCGTCGATTTCAGATTTTGGATTACTGGATGTAAAGGTTTACCAGCTGCCTTCACAGAAGGTTGTGCTGACTTTCTCAGACCTTTTGAAAGGCGGGCAGATGCTTGACGGGCTCATTTCCATCAATGGGGATGATGAGTTGACATTCAGGATTGACGGCAATGAGCTGGAAATATTCTCAGAACAGGTCAGGCAGGGTATAGTAAGCTTAAGTATTGCGCCAGGCATAAAAAGCGCTTCAGGTGGGGAGATCAAAAAGCAGCTTTTCAGGAAACTGAATTTCTCAAGGTTAAAACCACAGGTCAGCCTGGTCAGCAAGGGGGTAGTGCTTCCTTCATCGCATGGATTGACGCTGCCATTCAAAGCCGTTGGCTTAAACGCAGTGGATATCAGGATCATCAAGATCTTTGAGAACAATATCCCGCAGTTCCTTCAGGTGAATAAGATCGATAATGATCGTGAGATCAGGAGGGTTGGAAGGCCGGTATTGAAACATACCATTGACCTGGCTTCTACAGGCCTGGACATGAATACCTGGAACCTCTTTTCTGTCGACCTGAGTGAACTCATTAACCCGGATCCGGGCTCTATTTATAATATTGAATTCAGCTTTTTTAAAAAATATGCAGCATATGAATGCCCAGGGCTTACTGACGATGGTTCTCAACACGCATTAGCAGGGGAAGAAGAAAGCTGGGAATTTGAGGAATCTTCGTATTGGGATAACCCTGGTTACTATTATTGGGGCTACTGGCCTGATGGCTACGACTGGAGGGAAGAAGATAACCCATGCCATGTTTCCTATTACACTTCACGTCGTTTTGTATCCACCAATGTACTGGCTTCTGACCTTGGGATCATTGCAAAGGCTGGCAGTGCCGATGAAATGCTGGTGGTAGTCACCGACATTATTTCTGCTGAACCGGTACAGGGCGTATCCCTGGAAGTTTTAAATTATCAATTACAGAAAATCGGAAGCGGCACAAGCGGGGCTGATGGCTTTGCCGAGATCGGGGTAGATGGATCGCCGTTTATGCTGATTGCTACCACGGGTAAACAAAAGGGTTACCTGCGCATTGACGATGGCAGTGCACTATCGGTAAGCAATTTCGATGTGAGCGGAAAGACTGTCGAGAAAGGGCTCAGGGGTTTTATATATGGCGACAGGGGCGTTTGGAGGCCCGGTGATACACTCTTCCTGAACTTCATCCTTGATGACAGGCAGAACAGGCTGCCTGAGGGACATCCGCTGGTATTTGAGCTTCTTAACCCACAGGGCAGGATCATCAAGAGGATTGTAAAAACAAAAACCGAAAGGAATATATACAGTCTCACCACTGCCACAGATGCGGAGGCACCAACCGGCAATTGGACTGCAAGGGTAAAAGTCGGAGGTGTGTCCTTTACAAAGGCATTGCGGATTGAGACTGTCAAGCCAAACAGGCTCAAGCTGAAGCTTGATCTTGGAAAAGGGCCCTTACAAGGTGGAAAGAATGTGTCCGGGGAGCTTATCGTGAAATGGTTACATGGTGCAGCGGCCAGGAACCTGAAAGCACAGGTAGATGTTAGCCTGTATAAAAGCAAAAAGGGTTTCGAAAATTATCAGGGCTTCACATTTTTTGATCCGTCCAGGGATTTCTATCCGGATGACATGACTGTTTTCGACGGAAAGCTTAACATCAAGGGGGTAGCAGACATTTCGTTTAAACCACCCCTTGTTTCTCATGCACCGGGAATGTTGATGGCAGCATTCACTGTCAGGGCCTTTGAGGAAGGCGGGGACTTCAGTACCGACTTTTTTACCATGGACTACGCACCTTTTGAAACTTTCGTGGGTATCAGGGTCCCCGAAGGGGATAAAAGGGGCATGCTGTTAACAGATACAACACATAGCATAGATATTATCACCTGTGATGCAGATGGCAAGCCGGTATCGGCAAAAGGCCTTAATGCTGCCATATACAAGGTGTCCTGGCGATGGTGGTGGAATGCCACGGATAACGACATGGCCACTTACTTTGGATCAGAATATTCAGTGCCCATTGAAGAGGCAATCATTAATACTAATAAGTCAGGGAAGGGAGTATTTAATTTCAAGATAGAATACCCCGATTGGGGAAGGTACTTTGTGAGGATATGGGATCCCAATGGTGGTGCAGCATGTGGTAAAACGGTTTATGTCGACTGGCCTGGCTGGGCCGGGCAGGCAAAACGGGAATTCCCCGGGGCAGCATCTTTGCTCACCTTCACCTCGGATAAAACAAGCTATAAGGTGGGTGAAACAGCTGTAGTAACATTTCCTTCCTCAGGAATAGGAAGGGCGCTTGTTACCATTGAATCGGGATCAGAAATACTTGACGCTATATGGGTTACGCCCAAAGAGCAACAATCGCAATGCAGCTTCGAGGTCAATTCTGAGATGGCACCTAATGTATATGTGAGTATAACCCTTGTTCAGCCACACGCACAAAGTAAAAATGATGCCCCTATCCGTTTGTATGGGACGATACCCATCATGGTGGAAGACCCGGATTCAAGGATTACCCCTGTGCTGGAAATGGCCGATGTGCTTGAGCCGGAGAAGAAGGTAGAGATCAGTGTTTATGAAAAGAATGGCATGCCAATGACCTACACCATAGCCATGGTGGATGAAGGTTTGTTAGACCTTACACGTTTTAGGACACCGGACCCCTGGAGGCACTTTTTCGCCCGGGAAGCACTGGGAATAAAAACCTGGGACCTATACAGTTACGTTATTGGAGCCTATGGAGGAAAATTGGAGAAGGTATTTGGGATCGGTGGTGGTGGTGAGATAACTCCAGTGAAAGACCTCAAAGCGAACAGGTTCAAGCCTGTGGTGAAATTTCTGGGCCCTTTCGATCTGGATAAGGGCGAAACAGCCGAACATGCCTTCACGATGCCTAATTATGTGGGTTCCGTGAGGACTATGGTTGTTGCAGCCGGATATATGTCGTATGGTTCCAATGAGAAGACCAC
>DAOVZP010000140.1 GCA_030635045.1 Bacteroidota bacterium
CCAAGCGTTGATTTCGAAGCAGATGCCACTCTGAGCTGTGCAGGCTACGAGGTGCAATTTACCGATCTCTCTTCTGAAAACCCAAGCAATTGGTTGTGGACCTTCCCGGGTGGAACACCTGAAACCTCAACGGAACAAAATCCGATTGTTATGTATGAAAATGAAGGAGTTTACGATGTAAGCCTTGAAGCTACAAATATTATGGGCAGTGGCGATCTTGAGAAAACCAACTACATGGAAATCGAGTTCACCCCTGAACAGCCGTCTATCAGCTTGTCTAACTTTACCCTCCAATCCAGTGCCGGGGAAGGTAACCAATGGTACCGTAATGATGACATCATTTCCGGGGCAACCGGACAAAGCTATACACCAATACACAATGGCACCTATACACTAAACGTAACCCAGGGGAATTGCACTTCAGTTTATTCAAATGGTTACGATGTCATCTGGGTTGGGATCGAGGAAGCGTATGCCAGTCAGGCTGTTAAGGTTTATCCAACACCAAACCAGGGCAGATTCACACTTGAGATCAACACGCAAAGCCCTGACGTTCTCACTATGAAAGTATATGACGCGATGAAATCCGTAGTTTACCTTGAAGACAATATCCGGGTCAACGGCCCATTTAAAAATCAGGTCGATCTCGGACAGCTTCCAAATGGGATTTATTTCATGGTACTGGAAGGCGATACGGAACGTTACTTCCACAAGCTTGTGATCCGGAAGTAAGCAATTTGCAACAATAATATTATTGAACCCATCCCGCAAACGCAGGATGGGTTTTTTGTAAACCTTTTGCTTTCCGACAAATAAATCTTTTATTACCTTTGTTAAACCAACACAAGGCATGGTACATGCCAGTCTGATAATTATAAATGCAAACTTTAGCTTTTGTTTAACCAAAAATATTCAAATGAAATCACTTCGACACTTTAGCATCCTGATCCTGATAGTATTTATCTTACCATCAGTCTCTATTGCCCAACAAGTAAAAGACCCTCAGCCGGAACAAGCCAACTGGCGAGTCGACAATAACGGTTATTGGAAGATGATGGCAGAGAAGGGCCTCACAACCCTTAATCCCATGGTGGTAGTGCCAAAGGCGAAATATACAGGATCCGGGATCGAAGCACTCAGTTCAGCTACGCTTGATTCTCCTGATGTGCCGGTAACAACTGAAAACAGCAGCCAGAGTGAAAATTCAATCTTTGTAAATCCTGCTGATTATCAAAACTTATTGAACTCCAATAATTCCTGTGCCAATCCTTATCCACCCTTTTATGGGGCTAACGATCTTTATTCATTCGATGGAGGCCTTACGTGGGCTGGGGAGATACAGGGTGCCGGCGTTGCGAATTCCGGAGACCCGGCTGTTGTGATCGGAAACAATGGGTGGTATTATGTAAACCATATCATCAGCGGCTCGAGTTACGGGCAGCAAGTTGCTTATTCCACGGATGAGGGAGCCAGCTGGGATGTAGTCGTGATCGACAATGGGGCTTCAGCCTATGTGCTTGACAAAAACCACTTTTGGATCGATAACAATCTGAACAGCCCTTATGAAAGTAATCTGTATTGCGCATGGACCGATTTTGGTGGTGCTTTTAATAACGATATCGCATTTTCCTATTCTTCTGATCAGGGTTTGAGCTGGGCAACCAGCGTAAATATCAGCGGTGCGGTGAATGCCGGCAGCCATTGCCAGGGCGTTAATATCAATACCGGCCCCAATGGTGAAGTATATGCAGTTTATGCTATTTATGATGCAAAATCAGATGAAAACGCTTTCGGGCTTTCAAGATCACTGGATGGCGGCGCTACATGGGAGCCGGCCACCAGGATCATCGAAAATGTAAGGGGTATCCGCACATCAAAAACCTCCAAAAATCACCGTGTTAATTCATTCCCGGTTCTGACAGTGGATAACAGTGATGGCGCCTACGGTGGAAACCTGTATATGGTCTGGGCCAACATCGGAACTCCCGGGGTTAATACAGGCACCGATATTGATGTATATATGATCCGTTCCTCCGACCAGGGCGATACCTGGAGCGATCCCATAAAGGTGAACCAGGATGCAGCCGGCCTCGGCAAAGAACACTACTTTCCATGGATCACTTGTGACCCGACAACCGGCGACCTCAGCGTTGTATTCTATGACGACAGAAATGTGAATGCTAACGAGTGTGAGGTTTTCTGCGCGAATTCCCTCGATGGCGGAGATACCTGGGAAGATTTTAAAGTGAGTGATGTTTCATTTACACCAACACCCATTCCCGGCCTCGCCGACGGATATATGGGCGATTACCTGGGGATCACGGCACGCGACTCATATGTTTATCCCTGCTGGACCGATAACAGAACAGGAACCAGCATGACATATGTATCGCCTTATGTTATCAATTCCCTCTCAAGGCCATACGACCTTACCGCCGTCCTGAATGAAGAAACCGGCGCCGTTGACCTGGAATGGCAATACGATGCAGCCCCGGGATTTTTATATTTTATCTTATACAGGGAAGGCATCGAGATTGCCCAGCCAACGCTGACAAATTATACAGACCAACTTCCGGATTATGGCATTTTTCAATATACCCTTACAGCATTTTATGATCCTGATGGAGAATCTGCACCTGTAGCAGCAAGCGTGCAATGGGGCAACCCACATATTTTTGTCACACCGGATGTGCTTACCCAAACACTTGCCCCGGATGAAACAGCAGTTCAGTACCTGAGTATTACAAATACAGGGGAACTTGAGCTGCATTATGATATTTCCACATTTATACTCACTGATAAAGACAGTAAAGACTATTGTGCCGGCAGTGGTGGTTGTGATGAATACATTGGCCAGGTTGAGTTTGGGGATATCAACAACACTTCCAATTGTGAGGGCTATCAGGACTTCACTGATCTGAGCACCAGTATATCGACAGGAGAAACAATTCCTATCACTGTTACCAATGGGAATACCTGGACCGGTGATGTTTGCGGTATCTGGATAGACTGGAACCAGAACGAAGATTTCAGTGATGACGATCCTGTTAACGTAATCGGCGGACCTGGCGTATTTACTGCTGACATCACTGCTCCGGACAATGCCGTTGGCGGAACGACCAGGATGAGGATCCGCATACAGTATTACGGGACTCCTGAAGCATGTGGCGTCCAAAGTTATGGCGAAGTGGAAGACTACAGTATTAATGTTATCAGCTGGTTATCCATAGCTCAAAACGCAGGGACCCTGGCCCCGGGAAATACAGATCAAATAGAAGTTACTTTCGATGCTACGGATATGGAGCTCGGTGAATATCAAGCTGAATTTGCAATTAGCAGCGATGACCCGGACCTGCCTGAAGTGATCGTTCCGGTGACCATGATCGTGAGTGAATTTGGTGTGCAGGCAAGTGCCGAACCATCTGCTGTTTGCCTTGGTGAAAGCGTACAACTCGACTGTGAGGTGTTTGGTGGTGGCGGAAGTTATGCCTATACCTGGACCTCGGAGCCCCCGGGATTTAATTCAAGCTTGCAGAACCCTACTGTCATACCCCTGGAGAATACGACTTATTTTGTAGAAGCCAGTGATGGAGTAAATACAGGCAACAGCCAGGTGGATGTTACGGTATTTGAGCTTCCGCTTGTTTCGATAGGGCCCGACACCAGCATTTGTGAAGGAGAAAATATCACCTTTGATGCCGGTTCCGGATTTACAACATATGAATGGCAGGACGGCTCAACAACACAAACATTAACTGCTTCAGTGGCAGGCATTTATTGGGTAGAAGTTACCAACGAATTCGGTTGCCCTGATCAGGATTCTGTGATCCTTGCAATATTAACGGTACCGGCACAACCCGCCATGCCTGCAGGCCCTGCAATGGTTGATATATACGAGGGAAATCTCACAAATTATGCTACAACAGAATTTCCTGATATCCTGAGCTATTCATGGGAACTTGAACCTGCAGCAGCCGGAAATATCCTGAATAACGGATTCGAAGCAACCGTGGAATGGGATGTGGATTATACCGGCCAGGCACATCTGAGTGTGATGGCCACTAACATATGCGGCGAAAGCACCTGGTCTGACAGTCTGCAAATTACGGTTGTAAACACCACAGGTATCAGTGATCTTGAGCAAAGCCTCGATCTGGGAATATATCCCAATCCAAATAATGGTGTCTTTACCCTTGAGTTATCAACTCAGGAGGAGATGTACATCAACATCTACGTGTATAATGCCAATAATGCCATTGTTTACACATCAGAGAACCTACATCTTAACGGCCGGCATACTGAGCAGATCAATCTCAGCAACATGGCCAAAGGAATGTACACCCTGACTATTGAAAGCAAGAAAGGAATGCTTAGCAGGCAGGTGGTGGTGAGTGAATAGGGAATAAGGTATAAGGCATAAGGAAAAAGGGGGTTAATTTATGAGAATAAATTGCTTCCGGGCTTATTTATAATTATTCCAAATACATTTGATGGCAGCCAAATCACATGCTTTTGTGTCTGCTTAATGGATTGAAAATGATAACTTGCCGATCCATTTAATCGATTGACCTAAAGCTGTTAACTTAATCTTTTATGAAAAGTCTTTCTTTCTTTCTATGCTGTGCACTTCTCAGCCTCTTAACCCTTGGTGGGGAAGTTACCAAAACCTACAATTTCTCTGATTATAAAATTGTTGAAGCAGGGGATTATCAACTTGTGCAATTCGACGGATGCCTGAATACAGGTTATCCTGGTGCACCATCGCTTCCCTGGTTTGCAGTAAAGCTTTTACTCCCTCCCGGAGAAAAAGCAGTTTCTTTCACTGTGAACGGTGCAGGCGAAAATCCCATTCCCGGGAATTATACGCTGTACCCGCAACAATCATCAAGGCCCATATCACATGGAGGCTCAGGTTTATTTAAGATCAACGAAGAGATATACATGTCAGATGAGCTTTATCCGGCAGAAGCTTATGGCATCATATCAACGGAATACATGAACGGTTACAGCATTGCACTGCTGAATATTTGTCCGCTTCATTATATTCCTTCCACCGGGAAACTGTCTTTTTACGGACAAATGACAGTTACCGTCAAAACAGAAAAGATAAGGGAATCAGAGGATGCCTTGAAAATGCTGAACAGTACCGGAAGGGTACATGATAAACTTACACGTTTCGTACAAAACCCCAAAATGATTGGCAACTACCCGCTCATTGGAAACCGGACTGGTGCTTATCAGTTACTTATCATCACCCCTCAAGCATTCGAAGCTGAATTTGAAGAATTAAGGGAAATGTACATGTACAGGGGCATTTTATCCGAGGTGATGACCACTGAAGAAATTAGCAGTATCATCTCCGGACAGGATCCTCAGGAGAAGATCCGGAATTACATCATCCAGGAATACCAGAATAACAGCATAGAATTTGTTTTGCTGGGTGGCGATGTGGAGCATGTC
>DAOVZP010000188.1 GCA_030635045.1 Bacteroidota bacterium
AATTAATACCATGAAAAAATATATTCTAATCAGTATAATTTCACTTAGTACATTGGTTTTTATAAAACCTGCAACTGCCCAAATAGATACCCATTGGGAAATTCAGTGGAACATATCTGTCCCCACAGGGGATTTTGAAAACTTCATTAATGAAAGCAGTGTTCGGGGGATTCAGTTCGGAGGCACCTATCATTTTGAAACAAATGTAACCCTTGGTGGGTCTGTTGGATATGGTGCCTTCTTCAAAAAGACCGGAAGAATGACTGTTGATTATAATAACAATACTATAACAGCAATTCATTTCAGGGACCTTTACAGCTATTATTTCATGGCTGAAGCCGGATATGCATACCAAACAGATTTTATCATTACTCCCTATGGTAGAATGGGAATTGGGGCATATTACACCGAAATGGTTGCTCAGATTGGATTGCTGTATTGGACAGATGAAAGCTGGAATTTTGGACTTCGTCCGGAAATAGGAGCCCTTATTGCATTACCAAATTCGGGTGTTGGTTTCATAGTTAATGCCAAGTATAATGCAGCCATCAACTATTCCGAAAACCTTGATAACCTTAATTATTTTACATTTGGCATAGGTTTTATCTTTGGATTTTAAATAGTAATTTAACCCAATTCATCCGGGGGAAGATGCCGTCTTATTGTAAAACGGGATGTTTCCCTGGTTTAAAGAATTCTCTTATATGAATTTCAAAAACGGTTTTTTTATATCAGCAATGCTGATATTGATGGTAGCATGTGGTCCCACCACGAAAGTCACAGGATCCTGGACCAGGCTTGATCACGAGCCTGAGCAGTTCAAAAAAATTGTGATATTGGGCATCGCCCAAAACTCTCAATCCCGCAGGATCTTCGAGGATCAGGTTGAGACCAGGCTGGAAGAAAAGGGCTATCCTGTCGTAGCAGCGCTTGACTATCTTCCGCCCAATGCTGCTATTGGAACCATTACAAAAGAAATCGTCATGGATATCTTTGCTGCAGCTGACATTGATGCCGTTTTTACCATGAGTATGAGACACCAGGAAGATACCCGCCGCTATGTGCCGGGCAGCAATTACTATATGCCATATAATTATAATGTACCCTTTTATGATTATTACGGGGGATTTAATAACTACTATTACTCTCCCGGATATTATACCGGTTCAGTGCAAATATTTCTGGAGGCCAACTTCTTTGATTTTGAAAGCGGTGAATTGTTGTGGTCAGCACAGACCAAGACAACAGATTTGACGAACATCGATAAAATGGCAGTTGAATTTGCGGATGTCATCGTTGCCGATTTCATAAGGCAAAATGTTGTACCTGCCCCTGAAATAAGTAAGAAGAAATAAGACGAACTTATCCTGCTTGTCCTGCCGGCCCCTGATATTTAGCGGGACCGAACCCCAGAATCGGGTAAAACACGATTGATAACAGGATCAATCCAACAGTAAACCCTTCACCTTTCCCAAAGCTCTTTGATAAGAGGTTGATCATCCATATTACGAAGATGATGTTGATGACTGGGATTAGCATTAAAAGAAGCCACCACCAGGGTTTTCCGACTATTTCCAGCATCACCAGGGTGTTATAGATCGGAATAAGAACAGCCCAGCCGGGTTTTCCCGCTTTTACATAGATCTTCCATTGGGCAATGATCAGGAAAACAGCAATGGCCACCCAAAAAATAATGTAAATACCAAATCCTTCAACAGTAGTCATGAGAATGAGTTTTTAAGGTTAATAAAAATATCATGTGGATATAAAATTAGTAAAATTTCAATCCAAATAAAAACCTTCCCTTAAATAATAAAGGAAGGCTTACTAAATTAATTAAGTATTTTTTGATATTAACTACCCAGGGTAGCTACCATTACAGCTTTAATGGTGTGCAGCCTGTTCTCGGCCTCATCAAAGACGATGGAAGCTTCTGATTCGAACACATCATCGGTAACCTCCATGGCATCTACTCCAAATTTCTTGTAGATCTCTTCTCCCACTTTTGTTTCCTTATTATGAAAAGAGGGAAGGCAATGCAGGAATTTAGTATTGGGATTGCCGGTTTTGTGCATCAGTTCCTTGTTTATCTGGTATGGCATCATCATTTTTATTCTGCGCTCAAATTCTGAATCCGGTTCACCCATCGATACCCACACATCGGTATACAGGAAGTCAACACCTTTTACAGCCTTATCAGTATCTTGCGTGATAGTGATCTTTGCACCTGTCTCCTTAGCTATCTCTTTACAATGTTTTACGAGTTTTTCGTCCGGATGGAATTCTTTCGGGGCAGCGGCCCTGAAATCCATGCCCATCTTGGCAGCCCCGACCATCAGGGAATTCCCCATGTTATTACGGGCATCGCCAAGGTAGCAGAAAGAAACCTGGTGTAAAGGTTTATCACTATGCTCCATCATGGTAAGAAAATCTGCCAGGATCTGTGTAGGGTGGTATTCATTGGTGAGCCCATTCCATACAGGCACGCCTGCATATGCTCCAAGTTCTTCAACGATATCCTGTCCAAAACCACGGTATTCAATTCCGTCATACATGCGTCCGAGCACCCTGGCAGTGTCTTTCATACTTTCCTTTTTACCGATCTGGGTGCCTGAAGGCCCGAGGTAGGTAACCAGTGCTCCCTGGTCGAAAGCAGCAACTTCAAAGGCACAACGCGTCCGTGTCGAAGCCTTTTCAAATATCAGGGCAATGTTCTTACCCTTCAGGCGCTGTTGTTCTGTTCCTGAATATTTGGCCTTTTTTAGGTCGAGGGAAAGATCGAGGAGAAATTTGATCTCTTTGGGTGTGAAGTCGAGAAGCTTCAAAAAATTCCTGTTTCTGAGATTAAATGCCATCAGTATAAGTCTTTATAAATATAAGTACTGAAAAAATGTTATTTCATTAACGATTACAAAATTAGAAAATTTTACACTCAAAAGTGAAAACTTATAACTAACTCAACAACCTGTCCTGAGCGAAGTCGAAGGGCTCAACCCTCAACACTTAAAACTTAGTTATATTTGTATATGCTCATTATAAATGACATCATGGTCTCCGACGACCTTTACCTGGTCAAATTCCTGTGTCCGCTCGAAAAATGCCGGGGCGCATGTTGCGTGGAAGGGGATGCCGGGGCACCACTCGAGGAAGAAGAAATCGCCCATCTCGAGGATTATGTAGATAAGATCATCGATTATATGATTCCTGAAGGTATTGAAGCAGTGAAGCAAAGCGGTGTTTTTGATTATGATGTCGATGGTACGTATGTTACACCATTGATCCGTGGTGGCGACTGTGCATTTATTAATTTTACGAAGGGCATTGCGTGGTGTGCCATCGAAAAAGCACATGAGGAAGGAAAGATCCCGTTTCAAAAACCGTTATCATGCCACCTTTATCCCGTAAGACTGGCTAAGGTTGGAGAAACTGAAGCAGTGAATTACCATAAATGGCAGATTTGCAGCCCGGCACTTGATGCCGGGACAAGGGAAGGTATCCCATTATATGTCTTTCTGAAGGATGCCCTGATCAGAAAATATGGGGAAAGTTGGTATCATAAGCTGACAGAAGAGATCGAAAAAATAGAGAATTAAACATAAACCTTATCATATTTTAATTATGGCTGAAATGATCTACGACCTGGAACAGGCCAAAAGCATCGATACCCCGGACTTGCTTAAAGAATTAAAGACGGATACGAAGTCAGGACTTAGCGAAAAAGAGGTGAATGGCAGGTTGGAGAGCTTCGGATATAATGAGATCGTTGAGAAAAAGGAGAGCCTGCTGTTAAGGTTCCTGAAAAATTTCTGGGGCCCCATACCCTGGATGATAGAGGCTGCTGTTATCCTTAGTATCATCGACAAAGATTGGACGGATGTTATCATTATCGGCTCACTTCTGCTTCTCAACGGACTGATAGAATTTGTACAGGGCTACAAGGCCGATAATGCCATGGCCATGCTCAAAAAGAACCTGGCCAGCATGTCCAGGGTGCTGAGGGATGGAAAATGGATGGAGTTGGAAGCCCGGGAACTGGTGCCTGGTGATATTATCAGGATCAGGCTTGGAGATATTATCCCTGCGGATGTAAAGCTGTTCGATGGTGAATACCTTATCCTCGACGAATCGGCCCTGACGGGCGAATCCCTGCCGGTTGAAAAACATGCAGGCGATATTGCATATTCAGGCTCTGTAGCAAAGCAGGGTGAGATGAATGCCGTAGTATACGGAACAGCCATCAATACTTTTTTCGGAAAAACCGCCAAGTTGGTTGCTGAGGCCAAAACAAAAAGCCATTTTCAGAAAGCGGTTATCCGGATTGGCGATTACCTCATAATCCTGAACTTCATACTGGTTTTGATCGTGATCCTCACCGGGCTGTTCAGGCAAGAACGGCTCATAGACCTTGTGCAGTTTGCACTGGTGCTGACAGTTGCCTCCATACCGGCGGCATTGCCGGCAGTATTGAGTGTTACCATGGCTGTGGGAGCATTAAAGCTTTCACGTAAAAAGGCCATTATCAGTAAACTGGTAGCTGTTGAAGAAATGGCAGGGATGGATATCCTGTGTTCCGATAAAACGGGTACTATCACACAAAACAGGTTGGGAGTGAAAGGATTATATCCCCTCGCAGGTTTTAGCGAAGATGATATTTTGCTTTATGGCTCATTGTCTTCCAA
>DAOVZP010000237.1 GCA_030635045.1 Bacteroidota bacterium
AACCCACCCTACGGGGAGAGGGTTAAATCTGATGATATTATTGGTTTATATCAAATGATCGGTGACACCCTCAAGCAAAACTACCAGAATGCCGAAGCATGGATCATTGGCGGAGACCTGAGAGCCATGAAATTCATCGGCCTCCGGCCTTCAAAGAAGATCAGGATCTTTAATGGCCCTATCGAGTGCAGGTTTATGAAGTTTGAACTTTATGAGGGGAGCAGGAAAGGTAAAAATATTAATGAGACGTAAGATTGAGTATTGATATATGAATGAAATAAAGAAAATAGCTGTTCTTACCTCAGGCGGCGATTCGCCCGGCATGAATGCTGCCGTGCGCGCCGTTGTGAGGACCGGCATCTATGAAGGATATGAGATGGTAGGGTCGCTGCGCGGATACCATGGACTGATCAGTGGTGAGGTTGTGCCGCTGCACAGCCGGTCTGTGTCCAACATCATACAGCGGGGCGGGACCATATTGAAGTCTGCACGTTGTAAGGCCTTCTATGAAAAAGAAGGGCGCAAGAAAGCATACGATAAGATGCAGTCTATGGGTATTGACGCCCTGGTGGTGATCGGGGGTGATGGGACATTCACAGGGGCAAAGGAATTCGGAAAAGAGTTCGGTGTACCCATAGTAGGGCTGCCCGGCACCATCGACAACGATCTTTTCGGGACTGATTATACCATCGGGTTTGACACTGCCGTCAATACTGTTATGGAAGCCGTTGACAAATTAAGGGATACTGCATACTCGCACGACCGACTGTTCATTATCGAGGTGATGGGGCGAGATGCCGGATTTATAGCTCTGCGCAGCGGAATCGCTACAGGAGCCGAAATGATACTGGTACCGGAAAGCCCTACATATATTGCCGAACTGTTGTATATGCTTGAGAAGGATTGGAAAAAGAACAAAACCTCAGGTATTATTATCGTTGCGGAGGGAGATGATTCCGGCGGTGCCATGAAAGTTGAGAAGGAGATCAATGATCACTTTCCGGATTACGAAACCAGGGTGTCCATTCTTGGGCATATACAGAGAGGAGGGTCGCCTTCGGCCATGGACAGGGTATTGGCAAGCAGGCTAGGCAACGCAGCTATCATGACACTCAAAGAAGGTGTAAGTGGCGTAATGCTCGGCCTGATCGATAATAAAATTGAGATGACATCTTTTGAAAAATCAATCAAACACCACCAGTATATCAACCTCGAATTGCTTGATATAGCACGTGTGCTGGCAATCTGACCTGTCAAAATTTTTCATAAGCCCGAAAGCATGGAAAGAAAAACACTTTTCGTGGATGTAATGCTACCCCTTCCGGTGAAGGGCCTTTTCACCTATAGGGTGCCTTTCGAATTGAATGATTTCATACTGCCCGGACAACGCGTTGCCATACAGTTCGGGAGAAAAAAGCTTTACACAGGGCTGATCAGGAAAGTGCACGAAGATATACCGAAAGGATATGCCCCAAAATACATACTTTCCATACTTGATGAATTGCCGATAGTAAATGAGATCCAGTTCACATTCTGGGACTGGATGGCTGAATATTACATGTGCTATCCCGGTGAGGTCATGAATGCTGCCCTGCCTTCTGCATTTAAGCTCGCCAGTGAATCAAAACTTAGGTTGTATCCCGGATTTACAGTCGGCACAACTGCCCTGAATGAAAAGGAAGCCCTGATCGCCGAGGCCCTGATCCACAGGGATACACTTTCGATAAAAGAAGCATCAGACATTACTGATCAGATGAAAATACTCCCTCTGGTCAACACACTGATCGATAAGAAAGTGATAATGCTGGAGGAAGAATTAAAAGACCATTACAAACCAAAAACAGAAGAATATGTACGGCTTGCCGAAGCCTTTCATGAAGATAAAGCGCTGAAGGAGATCTTCGACAAGCTGGAGAAACGTGCTTTCAAGCAGCTGCAGATCCTCCTTGCTTACATCACCATTGCCAATAAAGAAGACGGGTATCCTGAAGTCAGTAAATCTCTGTTGTTGAAAACGGCTGATGCCGTAAATGCGCAGATGAAGGAGCTGATCAGGAAAGAGATCTTCACTGTTCAGATAAGAACTGTCAGCAGGCTGGAAACAAGGCATTCATCAGATGACCCTGCAAAGATCGAATTCAATGAACATCAGCAGAAGGCCCTTGGCCGGATAAAGGATAACTTCACGGAAAAGGATGTCAGCCTGCTTCATGGTGTTACCTCAAGCGGCAAAACCGAGATATACATCCACCTGATAGATGAGGCCTTAAAGAAGGGAAAACAGGTACTTTACCTGCTGCCTGAGATTGCCCTCACCACGCAGATCATTCATCGGCTGCAAAGATATTTCGGGAACAAGGTGGGCGTTTATCATTCGCGTTATAATGAAAGGGAAAGGGTAGAGATATGGAACAAAGTGAATGCCGAAGATCCTGAAGACCAGTACCGTGTGATCCTTGGTGCCCGTTCGGCCATCTTCCTGCCATTTAAGGACCTTGGCCTTGTGATCGTGGATGAAGAGCACGACCAGTCGTACAAGCAATTTGATCCTGCGCCCCGATACCAGGCCCGGGATTCAGCCATATTCCTTGCCGGCCTGAATAATGCTAAAGTGTTGCTTGGGACAGCCACACCCTCCTTCGAGAGCTATTACAACACTAAAAGCGGAAAATATGGCCTTATTGAGCTTAATCAGCGTTACAGGGACCTCAATATGCCTGAGATCATCATTGCAGATTTCAGGAAGGAGCTAAGAAAAAAAGGAAGCCCGTCGCACTTTACACAGTTGCTGCTCGATCATATCGAAGAAGCCCTGCTCAAAAAGGAACAGGTGATCCTCTTTCAGAACCGCCGGGGATTTTCCCCCAGGCTGGAATGTGAAGTTTGCGGCTGGATACCCATGTGCATACGCTGCGACATATCACTTACCTATCATAAAAATGCCAACCACATGCGCTGCCATTATTGCGGCTACCACACACATGTGCCGGCAATATGTGCCGAATGCGGCAGCAGCAGGGTTTTGATGCATGGCTTCGGGACAGAAAAGATCGAAGAAGAGCTCTCCATTATCTTTCCTGAGGCAAACATCAGGCGCATGGATCTCGACACAACCCGCAGTAAGCACGGCCATCAGAAGATCATCAATGCTTTTGAAAAGCAGGAGATCGACGTGCTTGTCGGGACCCAGATGGTAACCAAGGGGCTTGATTTCGATCATGTAAATGTGGTTGGCATCATGAATGCCGATAATATGATCAACTTTCCGGATTTCCGCTCCTACGAGCGCAGCTTTCAGCTGATGGCACAGGTTGCAGGCCGGTCAGGCAGAAAAGAAAAACAGGGAAAGGTGATCATTCAAACCTTCAACCCGAAGCATGAGGTTATCGCTGATGTTGTCGACAACGATTATATAAAGCTTTACAAGTGGCAGATGGCCGAAAGGAACCGCTTTAAATATCCCCCATATTACCGTCTGATACAGGTCAGGTTGCTATACAAGGATTTCAAGTTGCTGAATGAAGCAGCCATGGTTCTGGCCACACAACTGCACAGCATCTTTCCCGGCAAAGTGCTCGGACCTGAATATCCTCTCGTATCACGGGTCAAGAATCAATATATCAAACAACTCCTTATAAAAACCAGCCGTACAGAATCCGTTTTGACTGTAAAAAAGGAACTGCAACGACAGTTAGATGATTTTGCTTCCCTGAAAGAATTCAAGAAAGTGAGGATCAGGATTGATGTCGATCCCTATTAAGATTGCACGATTGAGCGATTGAACGATATAGTGATTTAACGAAGGTATGTAGGGATTTGAAGTTTGAAGTTTGAAGTTTGGAGTTTGGAGTTTGAAGTTCTGATTTCAGATTTCAGATTTCAGATTTCTGAGTTCAAATCTACTTCCCCCTACCTCCCCCACCACCAGGCCTTCTTCCCTGTCCGCCACCCATCTTTTTCATTAGGTCCGGGTTTTCCTGCATGAATTTCATTCTTTCTTCCTGGGTCATATTCATGAGCTTTTCACGCA
>DAOVZP010000269.1 GCA_030635045.1 Bacteroidota bacterium
ATCAGTTTTACCGTGGTTGACATGCGGCCATCTGAGATACGGGCAAGGTAGAGCCCTGCAGGAAAGTCGTTGATATCGACCCTTTAATTTTCAGTGTAAGTATCAATTTCCATTATTTTATTTCCCGAGATGTCAAAAAGTTCAAGTTTTACCCGGTCCGCACCGTTAAATGAAACATAATTGCCTGCCGGATTCGGAAAAACACTGATCTGCAGCATATCATTTTCTTCCGGCAGGAAGGCAGGGAGTTCAACTTTGCATGATGCAGTTGCATTTACCGACGAGTCGGTCGCAAGATATGCCTTGACCAGCAGTTCTCCTGAATTGGTCACAGATAAAAGATCATCTTCATCGATGCTGGCCCATGCTGCGTTTGTTTCCCAGTTGATCTCTACATTCGGCAGCATCCTTCCCGCGTGAAAGAAAAAGGCTTCAAGTTGAAGATGTGTGGTATCCAGGATAGGTGGCAGGTCTTTAATCACAATTATATCAAGTGTTCCTGTCAGTCCGGGATCCGGGGCAACATCGACTGCACCTGTAATTTCAGTGGAGATTTCACCCAACCACCCGGCATCACCCATCATTCCGGTTTGCACCCTGATGAAATGAATTTCGTCCAGAGAAATATAATTTTCACCGGATACTGCCCACGAAATATCGAAAGCATCCCCACCTGAATTTTCCTTTTCAGGTGTGTAGGGATTGTCGGGTACGGTATATGGTGCTGCTCCCCTCAGGCGGTTATCGGCATAGCCGAATGCCCGCTGACAGGATTTCACATAAGCAAGGCTGGATGAATCTATCGCTCCGCTGATACAAAAGCCACTCAGGAGATATTGATCAGGATGAATAGCCGGAAATGAATCCACATCCGGATAATAGGGCTGCTCGTGTGCTGAATTTGCATAAATAAATCCGCTGTTTCCCACATTGTCTGACCAGGGAACATCTGTAGCTGATCCGGGATTGGAATAGGTCACTTCATAATGGTTAAAGCTGCCTGAGAACCAATGGTCGCTGCCTGCCAGCATGTACCAGGTATCATCGGCCAATCCATTCCCGTTCTCATCCTTCATTACCGATACTATCCCCGGTTCAGCGGCATCCTGTATGGGATTGCCGAAAATGCTGAAATCAACGCCAAAGGGGTTGTCGGGATGGTTTTCGACAGCCTCCTCAAAGCTAAAAACAACATATCCGCCAAAGGCCCCCAGGCTCAGGGAGCCATTTACAGTTCCGATGACAGAATAAGCCGAACCCGGCCAACCCCAGGGGGCTGCATTGATATGCTGGCCGGGTGCAGGCTTGTATTCCAATACCTCAGAAATATACTGGGCCTGTGCAAAGCAGTTGAATGCAAAGCCAAGAATAATGAAGAAGTACGCTTTTTTCATCACTAAGACGAATTATCTCAAAATGATCTTTTCAACGCTCACTGATTGTCCATGCCGGACTTTCAGAATATAACAACCCGCTGCAAAGCCCTCCAGGTCAACAGGCTGTCCCGACTGATAAGTCTCGTTCACATAAACAAATGTACCATTAAGATCCATAATGTAAACACCGGTCTCAGCATAACCGGCTGTTTCAACCCGGAGCATGCCATGAGTTGGATTGGGATAGACATTTATCTCAATACCGGGAGCTGAATGGCCAAATATTCCAGTATCATCGGGTACGATGGTCACATTATCAATACAGAAATAGGTCGGAGTATTGATCCCATAAAGTCCCACATCCGTTGATTCCATTGAAAACATCAGGCTGTCGACTTCACCCAGGCTTTCCAGGTCGATCCATTCCCAGCTCTTTACGATATAATCTTCATCATTGTTTTCGAAGCGGTAATCGGCCAGGAAGAATTCTTTGGTATCGGTTGCATTGCCATTTATCATTCCCCATACCAGGAGTTTGAAATAATCAGGGTCGTCGCCTGTTTCCCCACCAAACTTTTTAGAAACCTGATCCCCATTTTCCATTGAAAGGGCGGCATAAGTACTGTTGGTGACATAAAAGCTTTTCACTACATGCGATTTCAGATCGATGAATCCCATGGAAACGGGAATAATAGCGCCTGTCATAAAATCAGATGGCACATAAGCCAGTCCGTAGTTAACACCTCCTGAGGCGACAGGATCGTAACCCTTAGCGGTAATGGCGCTGTACTGATTAAGCCAGCCGGCTGTGGTATCATCGGCCATATTTGAATAGGCCCATTGGTTCCACGACATCCATGTTGTGTCAAAAACATTGGGAAAGTAAGCCAGACCAGACGTAAAACCACCACTGAGGTCGGCACCATTCCAGTAGCTGTCAGGATCGAGTGTAAGACCCTCAAAATCAGAGACCACATCATCCGCATTGAAGTTGTTTTGTGCATTTAACAGCCCAAAGCTGCACACAAATGCAAGCAAAAAGAAGTAAGTTT
The DNA here is from genome assembly GCA_030635045.1 of Bacteroidota bacterium. Lineage (GTDB taxonomy): Bacteria > Bacteroidota > Bacteroidia > Bacteroidales > B18-G4 > B18-G4. Next base: position 2,429 of record DAOVZP010000269.1, read on the forward strand.
TCCGCATACTCTTAATAATTTAAAAGGTTAATAAATAAACTTGATTTTGCAGCAGGTGGCGCCTTTTGGGGCAGGTAGTATCACGTGATGAGCTTCCCGTTTGCCGCAGGTTGCAAAATCCAATTTCAAAGGCAGGTTTTCTGACTTACTCCCCTTTTTAACGCCTTCCCATTCCCAAATAATCGGGTCAGTGGCATCTTGTTAAAAAGCATTGGAGATCACAGCAGCGGAAACTGTTACCGAATCTCACGGTATTCCCTTTTATCCCGAGTAATCGGGACCAATGAAAGATCAAATTTAATACTTCCCGGCTAATATTTGATAAACAAGGGAAATATATTATCAACTTTTTGTTCATAATAAAATAATGTACCTTGCACACTAGTACATAATATTTTCGTTTCCAAGATGAACAGCAGCTTTGCTTCCATTGACTATATTATTTTCGGGCTTTATGCGCTCGTGATCCTTTCTGTCGGGCTATGGGTTTCCAGGGGGAAAAAGGGTGTAAAAAAAACTGCGCAGGATTACTTCCTTGCCAGTAAGTCATTACCATGGTGGGCCATCGGTGCTTCCCTGATAGCAGCGAATATCTCTGCGGAGCAGATGATAGGGATGTCAGGCTCGGGCATGGCCATCGGGCTGTCGATAGCTACCTATGAGTGGATGGCCGCGTTAACACTCATCATTGTTGGCAAATACTTCCTTCCGATATTCATCGAGAAAGGCCTGTACACTATTCCTGAATTCATAGAGAAGCGTTTCAGCACCAATCTCAAGACCATCCTTGCCGTATTCTGGATCGCACTGTTTATCTTCGTAAACCTTACTTCTGGGCTTTTCCTTGGCGGAAAAGCCATAGACACTATACTAGGACAGGGAGACGGAAGCATGATCTTCCCTGCCATTGTAGCCCTTGCCCTATTTGCTGCCGCGTACTCACTCTACGGCGGCCTGGCAGCCGTTGCCTGGACCGATGTAATACAGGTGGCCCTGCTGGTCATCGGTGGGATGATCACTACCGTAATCGCACTTGATCACGTGACCCCTGACGGCGGAATATTCAACGGCATCAGCCATGTATATGAAACTGCCGGTGACAAATTTCATATGATATTAAAAAGAGGAAACCCGGAGTTCATGAACCTGCCCGGCATCGG
>DAOVZP010000385.1 GCA_030635045.1 Bacteroidota bacterium
ACCCCGTCATGACTGCCTTTGATTCACACAGGAATACTTATAATATGGGCTTTGGCATGATGCTGCTTGATTTTGATATTGAGGAATATCCTCCTGAAGTAGGCCTGATGAGAAATGCTGATTACACACTCAAGATTGAGAAGGGCGGCAAGCTTGCCACTGTCGAGGAGGGGACAACAGAAAAACTAGATAAGTATTCTTTGAGCTTCGAAAGGTATCTCCCCTATGCACAGAAATACGGAGATATATATGACACTACCAGTCATCGCGGGGGAGCGCGTGCTGCCTATATTGTTGTGACAGATGAGAGTTCCGGCATAATTGCGGAAGGCTGGGTTGCAGACGGGAGTTATGCTGTTCCGGCCAGCTATTTAATGATCAATGACGAGCTATCCCTTGCCATGACACAGCTGAGGCCGAAAAAATATAGTTCAGATATCAGGATCTACCACAGCATGGAGGAATATGAAGACTTCCGTATTGAGGTGAACAAGCCTGTTAGCATTGGTGGGTGGAAGGTATACCAGGTGGGCTATGATGAACAAATGGGCCGGTGGTCGGAAACAAGTGTTATAGAATTGGTCAGAGACCCATGGCTGCCTGTTGTTTACGTAGGAATATTTATGATCCTGTTCGGCACCCTGTACCTGCTGTGGATGGGAAAAGGTAGAATTAAAACCAAAAAAGCATGACCTGGTTAGATTATCCAACATACTTGCTGTTGACATCAGTTTTCTGGCTTCTGGCCCTGGTGTTGTTGCTGACCCCGAAAAAATCCGTTTTTCACACTTTAAAGGCCGTGTTTCTGTTCGTTGGCTGGGCAGCCATTATCACTTTTACGATCAGCCTCTGGATCAGCCTTGAGCGGCCGCCATTCAGGACGCTGGCAGAAACCAGACTCTGGTATGGCGTGTTCATCTCAAGCATCGGGATAGTGCTGTATTACAGGTGGAATCAGCCGCTAATGCTGGCCTACACACTGTTTATGGCCCTGCTGTTCCTATTCCTGAATTATTTGAATCCGGATACCTTTGATAAAACTCTGATGCCGGCCCTGCAAAGCCCATGGTTCATCCCGCATGTTGTAGTGTATATCGTTGGATATGCCTTTCTGGGCTTTTCATCACTGATCGGGGTTTACGGATTGTATTTATACTACAAAGGGAAGAATATCGAGCGGATCATGCTCATGGCCGACAACATTGTTTATATCGGCTTCGCCTTTCTCACTTTCGGGCTGCTCTTCGGTGCTTTGTGGGCCAAAGAAGCCTGGGGGCATTACTGGACCTGGGACCCCAAGGAAACATGGGCTTTCCTCACCTGGCTGGCCTATCTCCTGTACATTCACTTCCGGTTGAAAAAGAAGCAATCACCCAAAACGGCCCTCTGGATCGTTTCCCTGGCTTTTGTTGTACTACTGATCTGCTGGTTCGGCATTAATTACCTGCCATCGGCACAGTCGAGTGTGCATGTTTATTCAAGCTGATACATTTAGCATCTAGCATTTAGCATGTTCCATGTACCATATATTGTACATGATAAATGGCACATGTTAAATGGTACATGCAAAATGCTAAATGCTATTGCTCGGGTGATACTATTGCGATTTAATATTTAATTATGTACATTTGTCAGATAAACTAAACATGTACTAATTATGAAAACTATTTCAAGCACTTTTATCAGCATCCTGATCCTGATGACAATATTTGCATTGGGCTGTGAAAACAAGGAAGATGTCACTTCAAATGTTGCAAGCAGTGATGCACAACAAGGAAAAGACAAGTCCGACAGCCTGGCACCTTGCATCACCGATTGCCTGATGTCGCTACCGTACGAAGATATCAGCCCTGAGGAAGAAGCACATCTCGTACTGATGCGGGAAGAAGAGATACTTGCACAGGAAGTTTATGAATATTTATATACGCTATACAGCGTTCCGGTATTCAATAATATTTCCAAATCAGAAAATGTCCATACGCTGACCATTAAGGTCTTGCTCGACAAATATGGAATAGACGATCCTGCAGCAGGCCATCAGACAGGGATATTCCAAAACCAGGAATTACAGGAACTTTACAATACCTTGACAGCAATGGGCAACCAATCTTTCCTGGATGCACTTATTGTCGGAGAAACCATTGAAGACCTTGACATTTACGACCTGGAAACCTGTCTCGAAGATGTAGACAACATCGACATAGAACTGGTTTTCAATAATCTGTGCAAGGGGTCACGAAACCATATGCGTGCTTTCTACGGCCATCTTTCAAACCAGGGATATACTTATGTTCCCCAATATATATCGCAGGAATACTACGATGACATCGTAAATTCATCCTGGGAAATCGGGAATGGGATCTGCATGTATTGCGCCGGAGTAAGGACACCTGAAGAGACTTCTCCTGAATGATCCTTCTGTTAAGATATAGGTTTTATCTGTATCTTTAGATTCTCCCAACACGCCGCCTAAGGATATGATCAACAATATTATTGATTTTTCGCTGAGGAACAGCCTCAACATCTGGTTGTTGACCCGTGCAATTATTGCCTGGGGGGCATACAAGTTCACCAGTTTACC
>DAOVZP010000332.1 GCA_030635045.1 Bacteroidota bacterium
AGTCATTGCATGTTGATGTTTATGATTGCAGCTGGAACAGCAGCATATGGTCAGTGAGTGGCCCTCAGCAAAGTGTTCAGACTGATCCATATGAGCAGGCAATTGTTGAGCTCTCGGCATGGAGCGGACAGAAGAATATCATTGTACGATTCAGGGGGATCGTTGGAAGTGGTGCCGGATCAACGTATTACAGCGATATTGCTATTGACCTGATTGAAGTGGCCGGTGGCGCATCGCCCCAGCCACCGGTAGCCGGGTTCACAGCAAACAATACAACAATAGGTACGGGAAGCAGTGTGCAGTTTACCGACAATTCTACCAACAATCCGACCGAATGGGCCTGGACCTTTGAAGGAGGCACACCATCGAGCAGCACTTTACAAAATCCGGATGTGGCCTATAACACTGCCGGAAACTACACAGTAACTCTTGTAGCGACAAACAGTGTTGGCTCAGATACCGAAACCAAAATTGGGTATATCACGGTTATAGATCCTCCGATTGCCGAATTTTCGGCGGACAATACAGTTATTAATGAGGGTGAAAGCGTTCAGTTCACCGACCTTTCGACAGGCAACCCCACAGTCTGGGCCTGGACCTTTGAAGGCGGTACTCCTGACAATAGCAATTCTCAGAATCCGGCTATTGCATACAATATGGCAGGGACTTACCCTGTTACACTGATTGCAAGCAGCCCGTATGGTTCTGATACCGAAACCAAGACTGCGTATATTACTGTAAATGATGTTCCGGCCCCGCCGGTGGCAGATTTTAATGCAAATACAACTTCTATCCCCGCAGGTGGATCGGTAAGCTTTAACGATCTGTCAACAAATAATCCAACTTCATGGTCATGGACTTTTGAAGGAGGAACTCCCGGCAGCAGCTCTGTTCAGGATCCGGTTGTGAACTATGTGACCCCCGGTGTTTATACTGTTGAGCTTACAGCTACCAATGCCGATGGCTCCGATACAGAAACTAAAACAGGATATATTACGGTGTCGGCTACTCCTACACAAACGGAACTCAGCTTTACTGATTTTGAAGGAGGCTGGGGAATCTGGACCGATGGTGGAGGTGACTGTTCATTGTATATAGATGGAACCTATGCCTGGGGAGGGAGTAATGCTGCCGATATTCAGGATAATTCAGGTATTGCATCTTCATTTTATATGACCAACGGAGAGGATGTAAGCACTCCGGGATACATACAGATCAATGTGGAGTTCTATTTCATTGCGATCAGCATGGACAATACCAAAGAGGATTTCTGGGTGCAGTATTTTGATGGCTCGGCATGGCATACAGTTGCTGCCTTTGTAAAGGGTATTGATTTTGATAACGGTGTATTTTATGTTGCCACTGTCAGCATCCTTGAATCATCATATAATTTCCCTACAGACATGAAGATAAGGTTTATGTGTGACGCCAGCGGCAACAGGGATGACGTATATATTGATGATATTAAGATCACTGCCTCAACCCAGTTAATGGCAAACAATGGCTTAATGTATGTGGAGACTCTAAAGGTTCCCATGTCATTCTCTGATGAGATGGAAGATCTTGAATTGAAGGTATATCCGAACCCGGTACAAGATCAGTTGAACATTGAGGCTTTTGGTACAGAAGATATGCAGGTGTATATCTACAATACTACCGGACAGCTGATGTATTACGGTGAAGAACTCGACATCAGTGAAAGCATTGATGTCAGCAGCTTTGAGAAAGGCTTATATATTGTAAAAGTAATAAGCGACGGTGAAGTTTATACAACGAAGCTGATCAAACAATAAGGCTTATGATAATAATATGCCCCCTGCTGTTATGGCAGGGGGTTTTTTTATGGAAGTTTTTTTGAGATTTTAAGCCTGATGTCACCGGAGGAGGATCCTATCAGGAAATCATAAATACCCGGGATTAGCACGTATTCCTGCTTTTCAATATCCCATCGTTTTATGAATTCCATATCAAATAATAAATTAACATCTTTGGTTTCACCGGGGGCAAGATCAATCCTTTGAAAAAATATCAGGGACTTTCCCGGTAATCTTTTGCCGGTACCGGATAGGCTGCCATATACTTGTACAACCTCTTCGCCCGGTATCAAACTGTTATTCTTAATCCGCAATGTTAGCATCAATGCTTCTGTGTTTACAGGTTCAATGATGGCGTCCAGGTATTCAAATGTGCTGTACGACAAGCCATGCCCAAAGGGAAACTGCACCTCTCCTTCGAAAAAGCGGTATGTTCTCCCTTCCATGCTGTAATTATCGAAAGGAGGAAGGTCAGCGGTGCTTTTGTAGAAGGTAAGCGGAAGGCGTCCGGAAGGATTTACATCACCGAAAATTATATCGGCCACAGCATTTCCTCCTTCCTCCCCGGGATACCAGGCGAAAAGCAGTGCATCAGCCATTTCCTCTACCTCCGGCATGGCTATGGCACTGCCACCCGTTACCACCACCACAAGCTTTTTCCCGCCAATTCGTTCTTTGAGCTTTCGGATATATTCTACCTGGTTGGCAGGCAACTCAATACTAGTCCGGTCCCCGCCTTCAAGGTTAAGCATGGCATCACCCTGCTCTCCTTCAAGCAGCCTGTTGATTCCAACAACAGCAATTACAACATCCGCAAAACCGGTATGCCAGAAGCCATAAAAAATGCTGTCGTTGTTCAGCAATACGCCTTTAGTATGATCTACTGCAATAGCCGGGCCGGCATGGCCAACGATGCCCTCAAGTATGGTCACCATCTCCCCTGAATAACCGTTATAATTCCCCACCAGGGCAGAAATATCTGCAGCCATGGGGCCTGTAACAAAGATGCCGTTGATGCTATCCCTGTTCAATGGGAGGACACCGTTATTTTTGAGGAGTACGATAGATTTAGCCGCTACTTGCCTGGCTAACTTTCTGTGCCTGCTGCAATTCACAACCTCAGGCGGGATAGCTGCATAAGGATTAAGGCTGTCAGGATCAAATAA
>DAOVZP010000344.1 GCA_030635045.1 Bacteroidota bacterium
AAGCTGTCGCCAAAGCGCTTTGCAGCCTTTGTAACCTCCTTATTGATCTTCCCCTCGATCTTAGCCATATAGTCTTCTACCAATACATCGGCGCGGTAACGCTTCTTTGAATCCTTATTGTCGATCATGGGGTCACTGAAGGCATCAACATGCCCGGAGGCTTTCCATATCATAGGATGCATAAAGATAGCAGTATCCACACCAACGATGTTTTCATGGGCCTGCACCATGGCCTTCCACCAGTAATCCTTAATGTTGTTTTTCAATTCCACACCACATTGTCCGTAGTCATAAACAGCACTCAATCCATCATAGATCTCACTCGACGGAAATACAAACCCATACTCTTTGGCATGGGCGATCACTTTCTTAAAAATATCCTCATTCTTTGCCATGCTGCAAAAATAACAATTTAAGTGTTGGTTGTTCCGCCTGCACTAAAGTTTCAGCGGATACAGCGGGTGTTGGGTATTGGGTTGATTAAAATTATAAATTACTCATTTAAATTATGTAGCCATTAAACTCAGGAATTCTCTACATTTATCACTTAAAACTATTTCATATGAGAATACGAATTACTTTTCTCTTATTGCTGGCCATGGCTCTGCAATATTCATGTTCTACTTTCGATGATCCTTATGAATTTATCGCCGGCGACCTTGGCATCAACATGGATAAAAGCGGTAAGATCACTCATTTATATAACCTTGATAAGGGGGGTGATTTCATGCTTGCCGACTCCGCTACCTACCTGATTAAAATGCGTTTCGGCGGGGAGATCATGCATCCGGAATCAGCAGAATTCAATCCCGGGGAGAATATGATCATATTCAATTTCCCCGGCGACAGGGAGGTAAAGGTCAAAGTGACCCAGAATAAAAAATATATCTCTTTTGAGTTGTATAACATCCGCTCCAAAGACAAGCCGGATTTGCTCATCTGGGGGCCGATATATACCAGCATTGATGAAACAATAGGAGAAACGGTCGGGGTGGTCAGGAACAGTGATTTCGCCATCGGCATACAATCATTGAACCCAAAAACACTTGGCGGATATCCCTGGCTTGAGAATGATGTGATGCCTGAGATTGATTATTTCGACCAGAATGATTATTCAGACCTTAAAAAGGGCGGTATTGCCCATACCTTATACCGCATTGAAGCCGCCCGCCCTGTTCAGGATGGCAGCGTATTGCATGCCTATTGCCGAAACCGCTTTGAAGACAGGTCGGTGACAAACTGGGGTTACGACAATTACCTTATTAAGGCCTATGATGATGGTGGGCTGATCGGCTCCTCCATTGCCATTTTTGGATGCTCACCCGACGAGGTGCTCAATAGTATTTCAGAAATTGAAATAAACGAAGGCCTGCCCCACCCCGAACTGAACGGGCAGTGGAGCAAAATGGCAGCGGAGGCATCATCTGCATATATGATCATGGGGTTCGGGGAAGAGGATTTTGAAAAGGCCCTGGCATATACGGAGCAAGCCGGGCTCAAATACCTGTACCACTCAGGGCCGTTTGAGACCTGGGGGCATTTCGAATTGAATAAGACATTTTTTCCGGAGGGAAGAAAAAGCCTCAAAAACTGTGTTGAAAAAGCTAAAGCCAAAGGAATAGCACTCGGCCTGCACACGCTTTCAAATTTCATTACCACCAATGATGCCTACGTAAGCCCGTTGCCCGACCCAAGGCTGGCAGAGGTGGGTTATTCCTTCATTGAAAAAGCCATCGGCCCCGCCGCAAAGGAGATCATCATCGAAGACCCATCGAGATTCAACCAGTTTCGTAACAACTACCTTAAGGCTGTTCGTATTGGTGAGGAGATCATCCGCTACGCAGCTGTTAGTGAGACAGCGCCATGGATCCTGCTCGAATGCCAGCGGGGAGCCTTTGGAACCAAAGCATCTGTACATCCCGAAAAAGATACCATATTCAAGCTGGCCGACCACGCCTATAAGGTTTTGCTTTCCAACCCGGAATTAACATTTGAGATTGCAGAGAACATCGCAGATCTTTATAATGAAACCGGTGTAAGGCAGATCTCTTTCGATGGCCTTGAGGGATGCCGTTCTACAGGCCTCGGTAATTACGGGGAGATACTGTTTACCTCCACATGGTTCAATAAACTGGATGAAAATATCAGGTCGCATTACATAGCCGATGCCAGCCGTACATCACATTATTTCTGGCATATTTTCACACGAATGAACTGGGGTGAGCCGTGGTATGCAGGCTTCCGGGAAAGCCAGACCGAATACCGCCTGAAAAATCAGAAATATTTCGACAGGAACTATATCCCGAATATGCTTGGATGGTTTTTGATGAAGCCGGCAACAAGCATTGAGGACATTGAGTGGCTCCTTGCCCGTTCAGCAGCTTTCGATGCGGGTTTTGCTTTCGTGACCTCATATGAAGCCCTGGAGAAAAATGGCTTTACCAATGATATACTGGCTGCCATGGCTTTATGGGAAGATGCCCGCATGAAAGGATTGTTTACAGCGGAACAGAAACAGCTCATGGAAGATGTGAATAACGAGTTTCACCTGGAAGAGGATGACGGACGGCTGCTCCTCAGCAGGATCCATACCTATCGGCTCCGTCATGAGAAAAAACAAAGGCAGCCCGGTGAACCGGTAACGGCATCACTGGACTTTGAAAATCCCGGCAGTGAACAGCCCATACAATTTATTATTACCGCAAAAAAAGGTGCTGTCATCAACCCTCAAATGGAAATTGACGGCAACCGGATGATCACCATTCCCGTGAAACTTGATGAAGGACAGCACGTCAAATACAATGGAGAATTTGCCAGTGTTTATTCCGCTGAATGGCAGTTGTTGAAATCCATCAGCCTGAACAGATCTATTCTGAATCTCGGCCCCGG
>DAOVZP010000368.1 GCA_030635045.1 Bacteroidota bacterium
AACCATTTATGTCGTTCCGCGACCACCTTGGTTTTGGCCCGGGTGAAGTAGCTGAGTATAAGATAACCGGGGCAGGTGAAGGCCTGGTGGTTTGGGATGTTACGGATCCACTGAACATTACAAAGCAAAACGGCGAACTTTACGAAGATATTTTTACATTTCTTGCTCCTGCCGATGAGATAAGGGAGTTCATTGCATTTGATGGCAGTGGTTTTAACAGTGTTGAATTCATTGAACAGGTCGAAAACCAAAACCTCCATGCTTATGATGTAAAGGATTATATAATCCTGACACACCCCGATTTTATGGATCAGGCACATCGTATGCTTGCACTGCACCGCGACCTGGACCAGATAGATGGCTTCATTGTAACTCCCCAGGAAATATACAATGAGTTTGCATCCGGTAAGCAGGATCCTGCCGCCATCAGGGATTTTGTCAGGATGCTTTATGAAAGAGCCGATTCAGCCTCTAAGCCAAAATACCTGCTTTTACTAGGCGATGCCTCTTATGATTACAAGGACAGGATGCCGGACAACACAAATCTTGTCCCGGCTTATCAATCGCTTGAGGCATTAAAGCTTGGCTATTCGTTTGTTACTGATGACTTTTTCGGATTAATGGATCCCGGAGAAGGGATTAATGCCTGGGGTAAGTCTGTCGATGTTGGGATCGGACGATTCCCGGTGCATACTGTTGAGCAGGCTGATGCCATGGTTGACAAGGTGGAAGCTTACCTCACCATGAAGCCCAATGTGCTGGCATCGTGGCGCAATGATATTTGTTTTATTGCTGATTACGGAGATCAGAATCTGCATTTCACCCAGGCACAAAAGCTGCAGTTTATGATTGATACGGGATATCAGGAATATAACAGGCAAAAGATCTACGTTGATGCTTTTCCGAGGGCCTCGAGCGGGAACCGTTATCCTGAAGTGAATAATACCATCGACCGCATGATGGGCTTTGGTGGGCTGATAGTGAATTATACCGGACACGGAGGAGAAGGAGGATGGTCCAAGGCAAGCATCCTTGATATCCCCATGATAAGCTTATGGACAAACTGGGACCGTTTGCCGCTTTTTATTACTGCAACCTGCGAGTTCAGCCGCTATGATGACCCAAGCCTTATTTCGGCCGGAGAACTCGTATTTCTGAACCCGGGAGGCGGAGGCATTGGCTTGCTTACAACCTCAAGGCTGGCCTGGGCCGATCCGAATTTCAGGCTAAATAAAGCAGTCTATAAATACATGTTCAAACGCATTGATGGTGAATATTACAGGATTGGCGATATCCTCAGGCTGGCTAAAACTGATCAGAATAACGGTACTAACATCAAGAACTTTGTCCTGCTCGGCGACCCGGCCATGCAGCTTGCTTACCCCGAATATATGGTTGAAACCACTGTCGTAAATGGTGTAACGGTCGAATGGTATAATACTGATACTCTCAATGCCATGGCTGAAGTGAATATACAGGGTATTATCAGGGATTTCTATGGTGATACGATCAAAGACTTCAACGGGATCATCTATCCGAAAGTGTTTGATAAAGATGTGATGATGTCAACACTTGGCAGTGACATCAGCTCCTTGCCGGCACCTTTTGATGTGATAGGCCAGAAACTGTATGATGGCAAGGCCAGTGTTGCAGGCGGTGTATTTAATATCAAACTGTTCATGCCGAAAAGCATGGCAACATACATAGGATACGGGAAGATCAGTTATTATGCATATGATACTGTTAATTTGCGTGATGCTCATGGTTATTATCGTGTATATACAGGTGGGGTAAACACCGAAGCCGCACCTGACCATAATGGTCCGGAATTGAGCCTATATCTTAACAATACTGACTTTGTAGCGGGAGGCCTGACCGATAGAGAACCTGTTTTTCTTGCATACCTTTTCGATGAACATGGCATCAACCATACCGGGAACGGCATTGGCAGGGATATTACACTTACACTTGATGATGATCCGCTGACAACGGTAGTTTTGAATGATATCTTTGATCCGGATATAGACTCCTATCAGTCGGGCTGGGTCAGCTACCCATACACAGATCTGGCAGATGGAAAGCATACCCTGACCCTGAAGGCATGGGACAATATGAACAATGTAACAGAAAAGACCCTTGACTTTGAAGTTAGTGTGGACGGGCCACTGATACTGACAGGCGTCATGAATTACCCTAACCCCTTTAATGACATAACCCATTTTGTGTTTGATCACAATAAACCCGGGAACAGCTTCGACCTGGAGATCAGAATATTCAATATCAATGGCCAGCATGTACGTACTCTCAGAGGCTACAGTACTGCTGATGGACTTACGATCACTCCCTTAAGCTGGGATGGTACTGATACAGGTGGCAATAAACTGGGGTATGGAATATACATCTACCGGCTCTATGTTCTCGATGAACAGGGTACACAGTTTGTCCAGACCTCGAAGTTGATATTTACCGGCAAACAATAAGTAATCTCAATTGTTTTAATTGTTTTAGCATCTGTTAATTACAGATAAAACAAGTATAAGGTATTATAAATGTACGTGTGCAATATAGTTAATAAATAATCGTTACATTTGCACGTTCAAAAAATCCGAAGTTAATATATGAAACGAAGTAGTCTATTTTTGTTGATATTCCTGGCGGGAATAATGTCGTTGAGAGCTCAGTTAACCTATGATCAGCTGGGTGGAAAAGACAGGTTGAATACTATTACCACGGCTGTTCCATTCTTAATGATCGCCCCGGATGCCAGGGGAG
>DAOVZP010000303.1 GCA_030635045.1 Bacteroidota bacterium
CAAACTTTAGCTCACTTCAAACTCTAGCTCACTCCAAACTTTAGCTCACTTCAAACTTTAGCTCACTTTAAACTTTAGCTCACTTCAAACTTTAGCTCACTCCAAACTCTAGCTCACTTCAAACTTTAGCTCACTTTAAACAGTACAGGTACTTTTTTTTCTTATTTTAGTCAAAAATTTAACAAACATGCACATAGCCATTGCGGGAAATATCGGTTCCGGGAAGACTACCTTGACAGGCCTGCTTGCGAAACACTTCGGTTGGGAAGCACATTATGAAGATGTAGAAACAAATCCCTATCTCCATAGTTTTTATGAAGATATGCAACGTTGGTCGTTCAACCTGCAGATCTATTTTCTGAACAGCCGCTTCAGGCAGATCGTTGAGATTCGCAAAAGCGGTAAAACCGTCATCCAGGATCGCACCATCTATGAAGATGCATATATCTTTGCGCCCAACCTGCATCATATGAACCTGATGTCGACCCGCGATTTTGAAAACTACAGTGCACTCTTCGAACTGATGAGTTCCTTCATACAACCACCGGACCTGCTCATATACCTGAAATCTTCAGTGCCAAACCTGGTTAACCAGATCCAGAAACGAGGCCGTGAATATGAAGAATCAATTCGTATCGACTACCTCAAAAGCCTGAACGAACGCTACGAGGCATGGATAACAAAATACAAACTTGGCAAATTACTGATCATCAATGTCGATGATATCGATTTTGCCGAGAACCCGGAGGATCTTGGAGAGGTGATCGAGAGGATCAGTGCGGAGATTCATGGGTTGTTTTGATATGCTTGGGCACATTTAATGGACAAGTACTTTAAGTACTTGAAATACTTGGAGTACTTGGAGTGCCTGGAGTGCCTGGAGTACTTGGAGTTGAAAAATAAACCTGGCACCTAACTCCTAACACCTAAAACCTAAAATCTGCATGAAATGCATTGGTATTATACCCGCACGTTACGATTCGTCCCGCTTTCCGGGTAAGCCGCTTGCTGTGATCGATGGTAAGTCGATGGTTATGCGTGTTTATGATCAGGCAAAGAAAGCGTCCTGTTTTTCAGAGGTGGTGATCGCAACCGACGACCGGAGGATCTTTGATCACGTTTTTGCCGAAGGTGGCAAGGCTGTGATGACCTCCGATGATCATCTCAGCGGAACAGATCGCGTTTTCGAAGCTGCCATGGAGATCATCAGGGATGAAAAAGCGTTAAATGATCATATCGTGATTAACATACAGGGGGATGAACCTTTCATCGATCCTGCTGCAATTGAAACGCTTGCAGCTTGTTTTGACAGTCCCGGGATCAGCATCGCCACACTCATCAAAAAAATAAGCAGCGACGAGGAACTTTTTGATGAGAATGTCGTTAAAGTAATCCCCGGCAAAAGCGGACGGGCCCTGTATTTCAGCCGGTCTGCACTGCCATTTATCAGGGGCAAAAATACATCCGGCTGGTTGTCAGCGTTTTCCTTTTTTAAGCATATCGGCATCTATGCTTACAGAGCAGATGTGCTAAGGGAAATTACAGCTTTGAAGCCATCCGGGCTGGAGATGGCAGAAGGCCTGGAACAATTGCGCTGGCTCGAAAATGGATATGCTATCCATACGGAAGAAACTGATTATGAAAGCGTTTCGGTTGACACACCGGAGGATTTATTAAAATTTACTAACAAAGATTGAATTTATAGCAGGCATGTAGTAATTTAGCTGACAGAAATTAAATTTCCCGGAGATATTGCAATGACAGGCATTGACAGATATATAAGCGAACTATTATTCGATCACGATTGTGTGATCTTGCCGGGCGTTGGTGGATTTCTCACTAACTATTCCGGTGCAAGGATACATCCCATCAGGCACAGCTTCCAGCCTGCTGCCAGGACCCTGGTTTTTAATGCCAACCTCCGCACTAACGACGGACTCCTGATTGACTACGTTTCCAGGGCACAAAGCATATCCTATCAGCAAGCTTCCCTTCTGGTAAACGAGTTTGCTGCTCAATGTAACAGAGAGCTTGAGGCCGGGGAGACTGTCACCTTCAACAATATTGGCCGTTGCAGGATGGGTAAAGAAAAAAATATCATCTTCGATCCCGATGAGAACAGTAATTATCTTGCTGATGCTTTCGGGCTCCCTTCCTTTGTTTCACCTGCTATCAAGCGTGAAACTGTGAGGCAGCGCCTTGAAAAACAGCTCACACCCAAGCCATCTGCCCCAAAAGAAGAAAAGAAGATAAATCTCAGGCCTGTCATTGGCTGGGCCGCCGGAATAGCTATTCCCATTGCCGCCGCAGTCCTGCTATACATGTACACACCAACGATAATGGACGGGCTGGACAACAGCTATGCCAGCTTTGTCCCTACTGTAAAGTTCAATGCTTCAGAACCTGCCGAAAAACCGGGTGAGCTCGATAAAACTGCTGAATTCGCAGATTTCAGGGTCATTCCGGAGAAAATTTCTGAAGCACCTGCTGAGCCGGAACCGGAAAAGGCCGGTGAAGCCATGCCTGAAGCTGTCGGGATAAGTGTTATTAAAAAATACCAGATCGTTGTCGGTGCATTTTCAAAAGAAGCCAATGCTGAAAAGTATGTCAATGAGCTTCGTGGCAGGAATTATGATGCCGGCATCATCGGGAAAAGCTCCAACGGCCTGACCAGGGTAAGCATCAGCGGCTTTGATGCCAGAAAAGATGCATTAAGCATGCTCGGGCAGGTACGCGCCGATGAAAACCCCGCAGCCTGGCTCCTGGTTGTCAGATAATTTCTTTTTTATGCTCCCTCTTTTCATCTTAACACAAAATTGCATTGGGTAAGAATAAGATCATTCGTTTCGAAGAAAACCTGACTTTCGATCATCTGTTCCAGCGTAGCTTTGAACAACTGGAAGATGGATTTCATCTCCAAGGCAGGTGGCATGAGGATTACTTCGGCAACGACAACCCTATCATCCTGGAACTGGGCTGTGGAAAAGGTGAATATACCATTGGCCTGGCCCGGCGCAATCCTGATAAAAACTACATCGGGGTAGATATTAAAGGATCGAGGATGTGGGTAGGATGTAAAGAAGCAGAAGAGCTGGAATTAAAAAATGTAGCCTTTATCCGTACACGCATTGTTCTTATTGAACGATTCTTTGGCAGCAATGAAGTGAGCGAGATATGGCTGACCTTCTCCGATCCGCATCTGCGTGGAGCCCATAACAGAAAACGTCTCAGCTCACCGCAATTTCTTCAGCGATACAGTAAATTCCTTAAGGAAGACA
>DAOVZP010000089.1 GCA_030635045.1 Bacteroidota bacterium
CTTGGCAGCAAACGCTTTCAAATGTTCCTGCTAATTATCTTCCTTGCAGGTTTCGAATATATGAGCATCCCGTTAAGCAGATTTTTTTTTACGCTCATAACAGGCTTTCCCAACCCGGCCTTTATCAAGTTCGGCACAGCATATACCATCCTGAGTTTCTTTTTCTTTGGTACGCTTGGCGGCTTGCTTGGCTACGGAATGAACAGCGTTAAAACATCATTCAGAAAATCGGACAATGAACAGGAAACAACTGAATAGCATCATGCTTAAATACCGGTGGGTATTATTGCTGGCTGTTATTTCCACCCTCACCCTATCATGCCAAAAAGATGAGGAAAACAGCCCTCCCCTTATCCGGCTTATCAAAGAAACCGCTTATATTCATTCCGATACCATTATCGCCCCGGGGAACGAGTTCCGGATCAAAGTATTGATGCAAAAAAGCGATCTTAATCTGACCAATTTCCTTATTGATGTTTATACTGATACTGTCAGTCATTACTTTGATACCGGGATGAACACTGCATATGTCATGTGGGAAGGCCTGTTCATCAAAACGCTAGCTCCGATTGAAGAGTGGAGGTTCACTATACGCGACCGCCTGGGGAATGCCGGTTATACCAGTATCAGCATCGGGATCGATACTTCCGGTGCATATCAGCCATTGATAGAATATTCGCCAATAAACCTGGGGGCTCAGGAAAACCCACAGAAAGAAGCTTGTTATGATATTTCCGACAGCAGTTCATACTTTTATATGGATGCAGCCGGCGATTCCGGCATACAATCCGGTATCGATCTCATCTACTATTACTACGGCATTGAAGATTTCAATACCATCGCATCACCGGGAGCCAACATCGAGGATGGAATATTCGATATCAGCATTACTGACTGGAGCATCAGGAATACAAGCAGGTTCCATAAGGCTGTCATCGATCCCGATGAGTTTATGGAGGCAGGCAATGACAGCATCATCATTGCCAATTACAATGAAGGGGAAGCCAGGCGGAAGGCAAAAAACCTTGCTCCCGATGACATCTATACTTTCAGGACCCAAAGCGGCCGGCTTGGGATGTTCCTGGTAAAGGAGGTCAATGGTACAGCAGCAGGAGATATTGTTATCCAAATAAAAACCCAACCATAATATGTTCCGGTTCATAAGCATTATATTGTTCGGGGTTTCCTTGATGGTCTTTCATCAGGCAGCTTTAGCAGATGGCGATATCATGCTGAAGGGCCGGGTAAGGGATGCCTATAATAAAAGCGCATTGGCTGATGCCCATGTCATCATTGAAGAGCTGCAGGCAGGCACGATCACAAACCACAAAGGCATGTTCATCTTCTCCCGGCTTGCACCCGGCACTTACCACCTTAAGATCATGCACATCGGCTACCTGGATTATACTGAAGTGATCGAATTGGATTCAGCAATAACAGAGCTTACCATCCTGGTAAGGCCCAGGGTTTTTCAGATTGACCCTGTTACGATCACGGCGACACTGAATAAAAGAAAGCTCTCCGTTATGCCGGCAAGGCTTGCTGTGATCTCTGCCGGGCTGGTCGAACAACTTCCGGCAAATAATACTGATGATCTGCTTTCCGGCGTTGCCAATGTATATGTTCACAGGCCCTGGGGAATCTTCTCCAAAAGTGCCAGTGTAAGCATGCGTGGCCTGCCCGGAAGTGCCCGTTCCCTCATCCTGCTGGATGGGGTTCCGATGAATAAGGCCGCAGGTGGTTCTGTAAACTGGAATTTAATCGAACCGTATGAGATCGAAGAGATCGAAATAGTTAAAGGGCCCGGTTCAGCCATTTACGGGAATAATGCGATGTCAGGGGTGGTAAGCATCAACACAAAAAAACCTGATAAGCCCCTTGTAGGTCATGTCAGTACTTTTGGGGGATCTCTGGGTACTTTCGGAGGTGCATTTAATATTGGAGGCATCGACCTTTACAAGGGGAAAGGCGTTTACTGGAAACTGAACGGCTTCACGCGAAAAGGAGATGGCTATATTAATGAACCGGAAGAAACCCGTGATTCGCTTGACTCAAAAGTTAACCTTATAGAATACAGTGCCGGGATGCTTGGCGGATATCGTTTCGATACTGCCACGACACTTGACGTCAGCTATCGGTATTACAATGGCAAATTCGGGACCGGTACCAAAATCTTTGAGGATGAGGGTTCATTCGACCATTATAGCAACCATCTTCTTCAATCAAGTTTTGATGCGCAACTTGGAAAATACAAGATTAATACCCGCCTGTATTATCAGCTTGAGAATTTCGACAGGCAGAATGAAGGTATGAACAGTACAGGAAAATACAAGCTTTCTGATACCAGGACCACAAAACATGATTACGGCTTATGGTTTAACATATCACGGACATTCTTCAGATATCACCTGTTTACCACCGGCCTTGAGATCAAACAGGGCGACATGGATGCCGCTGAGATCTACCGTACATCAACCGATGATGTCCGGTATGGCGGACAGCTGGCTTTTGCCGGGATTTTCATTCAGGATGAATTCCGGCTGTTTAGAAAACTTTCTGTTATTGCAGGTCTGAGGTTCGATTATGCAGTCTTTTCCAATGGATTTCTCGATGTTTATAATCCTACCAGCAACACCGGCTTTATCAAGGATGTTTCTGATAATTTTGAGAATTATTCCTGGAGTCAATTCAGTCCCAAGCTTGCCCTGCAATACCAGGTTCTTCACAATGTCGGGATCTATGCTTCTGTCAGCACCGGCTTCATGCCTCCAAAGATCGATGACCTTGTGAGGTCGGGAAAGATATCCAAAGGCTTCAAGCTAGCCAATCCGGAACTGAAACCGGAAAGCCTCATTAATTATGAGCTTGGGCTCACATGGATGCCGGATAATAAAGTCTCCATCGAGCCTTCGGCCTATTATTCCCGGGGGCATGATTTCCAGTATTTCGTTGCTACGGGAGACTCGGTGGAAACCGGCAGCGCCAACCTCAAGCCTGTACTTCAGCGCCGGAATATCACCGAGGTTGAGATTGCCGGAGCCGAGATCACAGCCAAATGGAAAATCCTTACAAATCTTGTCTTCACGGCAAACTACAGCATAAACCATTCCAGGATCCTTGATTTTCAAGATCCCACAAATGAAGACAAAGATCTTACCGGCAAAGGGCTGATCGAAGTTCCGGTCAGCATGGCCTATGCCTCCATAAACTGGCAGAATAAGATTGTGAATGTTCTGTTCGACTGGCAATTCATCGGCAAGGAGTGGTATGATGATGAAAACACCCAATATATAAAGCCACATCATGTGCTGAATATCAAGATGAGGAAAAAATTACCTGCAAAGATTGGATTTGCACTCACCATACAAAATATACTGGACGACCTGACTATTGACCGCAAGGGGAAATTGCCGCCCGGCCGCTTTATCATAGGGGAATTATCATACGGATTCTAATCGTTAAACCATAAAACCAATAATTATGAAGAATGTTTTTACACTGTTGATGATGTTTGGCATATTAAGTTATTCCTTTGGCCAGGAAGTCATCGTAGGATGGGATTTCCCGGATGGCACTCCCGATCTGATCGCCGATGCAGGCATCCCGGAGAATCTCGATAAAGAAATTGCCACTTTCGGGGAGACCGGCGACATACAGTTCAAGAATGGTTTTACAAGCATGGCTGCCCAGGCAACAGACTGGCATGCAGGTAATATGACCAAAGGCTGGGAAGTCAGCTTTACCACAGCCGGGTATAGTAATCTCACCATCAGCTCAAGGCAATCCTCCGGGGGAAGTGACCCCGGCCCCAGGGATTGGATGGTACAGTACAAGACCGATGCCACTGACTGGGCAGATGTTCCCGGGTCCGGATTAACCGTATTAAACGATTGGGAAACCGGAGTATTGGTGGATCTTACCCTGCCCGAAAGTTGCAATGACAAAGACCTTGTTTACCTGCGCTGGGTCATGGTTTCCGACACTTCAAGCTCCGGGCAGATGGTGGGACCTTCAGGAAAAACAAAAATAGATGATATCTATATCAAGGGCGAAAACAGCAGCGATATAAGCGACCTGAGCATATCAGAACCACTTAAAGCCTGGCCAAACCCTTGTTCAGGCATTCTCTTCCTGGAAACACAAAAGAATATATCTGAAGCCCTTTTGTTCAGTGCTGCCGGCCACCTGGTAAAATCATTTGATCATGACATCGATCAGATAGATGTATCCTCACAAAGGGAAGGCATGTACATATTGCAATTATTGCTGGACGACGGAAGCAGGTCTCAAACGAAAGTATTGGTCAGAAGGTAATTAAATTATAGGCAGGGCAGATGATCAATTCCTCTAACGGCTCAGGGTGAAATTCTCTCCCAGGTAGACTTTACGAACATGTTCATCAGCAGCGAGTTCTTCTGCTGTTCCTGCTTTGAGGATACTTCCCTCAAACAAAAGGTATGCACGGTGGGTAATGTTAAGGGTTTCGTGCACATTATGGTCAGTTATAAGCACGCCAATATTCTTTTCGATCAATTTGGAGACGATGTTCTGGATATCCTCCACGGCGATGGGGTCAACACCGGCAAAAGGCTCATCAAGCAAGATGAATTGGGGATCAACAGCGAGGGCCCTGGCGATCTCAGTTCTCCTTCTTTCTCCGCCGGAAAGCTGGATACCATAGCTTTTGCGTACCTGCTGCAGGCCGAATTCTTCAATAAGCAATTCCAGGCGATCTTTCTGTACTGCCCTGGAGAACTTTGTGAACTGGAGTACAGCCCGGATATTATCCTCTACACTCAGTTTTCTGAAAACCGATGCTTCCTGCGCAAGGTAACCAATGCCTGCCCGGGCACGTTTGTACATTGGATAAGCTGTAATGTCTGTATTGTCGAGGAAAACCTTTCCTGAATAGGGCTTGATCAGGCCAACGATCATATAAAAGGAAGTCGTTTTCCCTGCTCCGTTAGGCCCGAGTAAACCTACAATCTCCCCCTGGTTTACTTCAAATGATACATCCCGGACAACGGTCCGTTTGCCATATTTCTTAATCAGGTTTTCAGTTCGTAATATCATAGTCAGACCAAAGTTAATTAAAAAGAAAATGCTGCTGATATAAACACTCCAAAATTTCTGGAATGATTCGAATCATGATGGCTGAGGCGCCAGATGGCATCAACCCTTATGAACTTAAAGATATTCTCAACCCCCCCACCTGCCTCATAGTAGGGGGTGTTCTTTTCAACCTGCATGCGCGGGAAGGCAGAGTATGACTTGTTTTCATCTGACAAAGACCCCAAAAGGGCTCTCCCGTGTATCACTCCCCTCCATTTCAGCTTACGCATCAATGGGATATGATTTAAAAAGAAACCATCGAAGTGATGGGTAAAATACAGGCTGACATACTGATCATGTATGAACTCATAATAATTCATAAGGTTGTAGGCATATTCATCAAAAAGATAGGTTTCATTGCCAGGCTGCATCTTTAACAAAGGGTATGGGAGGATGCCCCAGATCTTGCCAGTTTCAAAAATATATTTCGACCAGCCTATAGACAGTACATTGAACCACTGTTTAATCTGGAGCTGCAACCTGTGGTATTCATATTCACTGCCAAACACCCCCGGTATCCCATAGCCATAAACCAATTCAAATATAGGGTACTTGGTACCAATGGTAATGCGCGTAAAGTCGCCAAGGATATATCTTTCCTTAAACGCCCAACGGGTCTTGATCTCTATTTCTGCTGAGATAATATTGTCTTCAATTTCCGCAACACCTTCCTCCGGAAAAACAATAAACTTTGAATCACCCACGGGGAACAGCTTTCGGTGTGAAAATGTTAAGGTATTTGAAAAGCCTGTTACCCATTCATGCTCATAAGATATCATATACCGTTCAAGCATCGACAATTTATTGGCCGGATTGCGCCTGAAGAAGACAGCAAAGAAGCTTTCCTGGCTAAATGCATCCTGGCTTTGCCCAAGCTGCACCATATCATAGAGATAAGATCCGCTAAGGGTCCGTCGCGGGTTCTTGTCCAGCATGTACAAGAATCCTATTCCAAATTTAAAACGCTTGTCTAAAGTACCATAAGCCACATGGCCATCCAGCATAAGCTTATTGCTGAATTGGTTGCTTGTCTGCCCGCCCAGCCTGAAGCGGGCACCTTCAATAGCATTAAAACTCAGCAACTTATAATAAGGACCCAGCTCAAAATTACCCCATATATAATAACCATTGATCAGCATATACCCAAGGTCCATATAGGTTTCGAAGAGAGGGAGGGTTTTTATTGAATCTATCATCTCATAGATCCCTTGTTCACGGGAGGTAAGGCTGTCATGACGGGCGAGTTGCCAGTACAGATCACCCTTCTCCATTGCATCCTCCTCTACCACTACACTTACCGGGCTTTTATAAAAGGCATCATCTTTTGGTTGATTAAACACAAAGTTTTTCGAAGATGTTGAGCGGTGGCCATATACCCCGATGGTTTTTGACTTTTTGGTAAAGTTAAAGTCGCCCATCAGGTAATCTTTTGTGAGCATCCAGTATTTGCCATCGATCAGGCTGTATTCCTGCCGGATCATGCCGGCACTCACAAAGTTCAGGTTCATATCTCCGGCCATCTCCATTTCAACCTCCTTAATGGCATAGGTTGAATCATGGACCCAGAAGGTGCCGGAAAAAGTAAGTTCCTGCTTACGACGGGGTTTAAACATCAGATGGTAACACCATTGATTATCAATATACATGCTGTCAACCAGGTAATATTTATAGTAAGAAAGGCCAAAATTGGCTATTGGAGAGATAAAATTCTTTTGAAACAAGGTGATATAGTTATCATAAATATTCACATTGGAGTTCAGGTCTCCGAGGAACTGGGTGATGCTTTCATTTTCGACCCCTGAAAGCTTAGAGGCCCGGATGATCTCCAGTCTCTCCTTCGGGCTCTTGCGGTAATAGATCTCTGACATGGTTTCCGA
>DAOVZP010000238.1 GCA_030635045.1 Bacteroidota bacterium
ATCCCTACTGCCCTTGCTATCTCAGAGATATCTACCAACCAGCGTGTTGAAGGGGGAGGGGAGTACTTTATTATTTCCCGGTCCTTTGGATTAAACATAGGTGCAACCATTGGCCTGGCCCTGTATTTTTCCCAGGCTATCAGTGTGGCCTTTTATGTGATAGCCTTTACCGAGGCCTTTGAGCCTTTCTTCGACTGGATGCGAAATGCACATGGGCTTGACCTGCCCAAACAGGCGATCAGCTTGCCGGCCATGGCAATCTTGTCGGCCCTGATACTTATCCGTGGTGCGAATATTGGCGTGAAGGCCCTGATAGTGATCGTGATCATCCTGGCAGGCACACTCGTGCTTTTCTTTGCCGGAACCACCGAATATGCTTCTGAAAGCGGATATCAGCTTTTTAGCGGATCGTTCAGGAACTCCAATCAGTTTTTTATCGTATTTGCCATTGTTTTTCCTGCTTTTACCGGAATGACAGCCGGTGTGGGCCTGTCAGGGGATTTGAAGTCACCTCGGAAGTCTATTCCCAGGGGAACCCTGATGGCTACCTTCATTGGCATGATCGCATATGTGTTCATTGCATGGAAACTCACTGTTTCTGCCAGCCCTGAAGACCTTGCCGGCGAGCAGCTTGTCATGAGCAAGATCGCTGTCTGGGGCATATGGGTGATCCCGATCGGATTGGCGGCATCTACCATTTCATCGGCCATAGGATCGGTGATGGTAGCCCCAAGGACCTTACAGGCATTGTCATATGATCATTTATTCCCCTTGCCGAGGGTCAACCGCTTTCTTTCTAAAGGAAAGAAGGCCGATAACGAGCCATTCAATGCCTCACTGGTAACCGTGGTCATTGCTTTTGTTTTTGTTACAGTGGGCAATGTGAACATGGTGGCAGAGATCATCTCCATGTTCTTTATGGTTACCTATGGAGCGCTCTGCCTGATCTCTTTTCTTAATCATTGGGGATCGGATCCGAGCTACAGGCCTACGTTCAGATCAAGATGGTACATTTCGCTTGTTGGATTTCTCATGAGCGTATGGTTGATGTTCAAGATCAACTGGATCTATGCTTTTGTTGCCATTGCCGCCATGATACTTATTTACTTGATCATTTCAAGATACCATAAGGAAAGGAGGGGATTGCAATCCATCTTCAGGGGAGCGATCATACAGCTCAACAGGAGGTTGCAGGTATATCTCCAGAAATCGACCAGGATCAAAAAAAGTGAAGAGTGGAGGCCTGCTGCAGTATGCATCTCAAGCGCTAGCTTTATAAGGGAAGAGGCATTTTACCTGCTTGAATGGATCGCCCATAAGTATGGTTTCGGGACCTACATCCACCTGATAGAGGGCTATTATTCCCGGCAAACCCATGAAGAAGCACAGCAAATGCTGGATAAGCTGATCGAAAAGACCGAACAGCGAAAGAATAATGTGTATATCGACACGCTCATCTCCCCCTCGTATACTTCTGCCATTGCACAAACCATACAATTACCGGGCATCTCGGGAATGGATAACAATATGATGGTCTTTGAGTTTGATAAGACCAAAATCGGGGAGATCGAACAGATCATCGATAACTTCAAGCTTGTCAAGGCCGGGAATTATGATATCTGCATACTGGGAAGCTCACACAAGCGCTTTAATTTCAAGAAAGGCATACATGTATGGATCAGGAGCTTTGACTACCAGAATTCAAACCTGATGATACTGCTGAGCTATATCATCACCGGCCATCCCGACTGGCAGAAAGGGGGCATCAAGATCTTTGACATCTGCAAGGAAGAAGAACTTGAGCAGACCAGGGAAAACCTTCTGGAATTGGTTAAAACAGGCCGTATCCCTATCACAGAAAAGAACATACAGATCATTAAAAAGGATGAGAATGTGAGCAGCAAGGTGCTGATCAGTGAGCATTCGGCAGAAGCCGGCCTCACCATTATCGGCTTCAGGGCGGAACATATAAAAGACTACGGTGCCGATGTGTTCATGGGTTATGATGTTATTGGCGATATGTTGTTTGTGAATTCTCACCGACAAAAAGAAATTACTTAGAGTGCCGAGTGCCGAGTGAAGAGTGGGAGAATAATTTAGAACTTAAAACTAACTCAACACTCAACCCTCAAAACTCAACACTATCGACGTAGTCGATATTTGTCAATTAAGAGCCGAGCTATAATAGCATCCCATATATAGTTGGTAGGACAGTTCAGTACGTCATTATCGGGGCTGTAGCTTTCCCAGTAGTTGTGGTTCTTTGAGAGCTGTGTTGATGCTGCAAGAAGCATCTTATCGGCAAGTTCAATGGCCAGATCATCATAGCCATAATTGATCAATCCCCTGAAAACCATGTAATCCCACAACAACCAGACGGGCCCGTTCCATTTGCAGCAATAGTCCACATAAGGGCTGAACCAGGGGTCATCGGCAGAGAGTGTCGGGACACCGAATTTTCGCCAGAACTTTGTAGTATCGGTCAGGGTTTCTACCAGCACGGCGGCCTGGTCTTCATCACAGGCATCTGCCCACATTGGAAGGAAGCCGATGATCTCCTGACGCCGAAGGTCCCTGTCCATGAAGAACCATGAATCATCTACCCTGTTGATGTGATAATAGAAGCCATCAGATGGGCTCCTCATTTTTTCATTTACCATCCCTGTCATTTTGGCAGACAGCTTTTTCCAGTATGATTCATCTGGCTTAAACCCAAGCTCTTTGGCCATCTTACTTAAATAATTGATTTCATTGATTGCCATCAGGTTCAGGTCAAGGCATTCGAGTTCGTCGGAAATATCCTCTTTATCCACATCAAGGTACCTTTCCGCCGAAACCTGGAAGACGGCATTATACCAGTCGCGTACATTTTCGATAATACCGTAGGGCCCCCACTCCAACAGCCCATCGCCATCCGCATCGCGATTTATTATCAGCCATTCAAGATATCTCTTGCCGGAATAATATGCATCTTCAAGGAAGAGCCGGTCTCCGCTCACCTGGTATATTTCATAATTGATCCAGCTATAAAAGGGTGCGGAGGTAGTAGCCATGGTATCGCCATAAAGTGTGCTGTAATGAGGATATTCCCCTCTCCCGCGGGGCCCGTGACGGTATGCGATAAGTCCATCCTCCCTTTGCTGCTCCATGTATACGCGCTGCGATCCCTGCGCCGACTCAGCATCGAGGTAAACATATGCCAGCATGCTTAGTGATTCATGCAACACCTGATGTCCGTGTCCCCATCCCCATAGCGGTTCCCGGGAAAAGACATAGTAATTATGTGAAGTTTCGCCACTGGGAGGGAGCATGCATCCCCTGGCAAGGTTAAAGGCGCCGATATACATGATCTTTTCTTCTCTGCTCATTTCCTGAAAGCGTGGTACACTCCTGTACATGCTTGTATTTTGATCAAGATAAGGCTGCAGGTCCAGGTTTTTGGCTTCATTGATCTCATGGAGTATGTCATCATCACTTTCATCTCGTGCCTGCATCCCCCTCAGGTAGCGGATGTTTGTCGATTCTCCGGGGGCAAGGCTGAGTTTTGCATGAAGGGCAATATACCTGGCACAAGCATTGTCAGCCATGTTCAGTTTATCGTTCCGGTCATCGGCATAGAAATCAGTCTTAATGATATTGTAGAAATCTCCGGGAGGACCTGCATAGGCTCCATATGAATATAGTTCAACATTACCGGCAAAAACATCCCGCCATTGTTTTGGATACCCTCCGGCACTGTACAAGTTACTGATAAGCCTTTTGGTGCTTTCATAATGTGTGGCAAACATGGCATTTTCTTCCGTTCTGAACATATCCACACAAAGGGAATCCTTGTCGAATTCAATGACCGGATAGATCTCAATGTTCATCTGCTCCGCTGAACGATTTGTAATATGCATATCAACCAATGCTATCTTTGAGGAGTACACCATGAAGCATTCCTGCACATCAACGCCCGGCCAGGGCTGATAATGGCTCAGGGCCATATCAGGGAATGATGCTATAACGACAGGTTTTGAATG
>DAOVZP010000214.1 GCA_030635045.1 Bacteroidota bacterium
CAACGCAAAATCAAAAGTACGTTCATCAATCTTCTTACCAACCATAATTCAAGATTTTTCCCTTCAACTCAAAACTCAAAACTCAAAACTCAAAACTCAAAACTTTTATTAACTTTGTAGCCTTCAATAAGTAATGAGAAATGCAATCGCCATATTCCTGATGTCTTTCGCCAGCCTTGTACTGCTGGTGCATGCCGTGGTACCGCATCACCATCATGATGATATGGCATGTTTTATTCTTCCGGTTGAAGAAGACCATGACACTCATTGCTGTAACCATGACAATGCTGACCACCAGAAGAAGCATGATACGGACTGCACTTATGATTGCTGTATTCTGAATGATATCCCGGCGATTATCCCTTATAACTATAAGCCGGAGGACCTGAATTTTGGTTTCTCCTGTATGCTGAATAATACCAGTCATTATCTTTCAATGACCGTAGTTCCTGATATTGATCAGGAGCAAGTGATCACTTATAAAGATTTTCGACAAAGGCCATTCCTGGTTAATTCCTATGAGGTTTATGCACCGCATAGCCTGGGGCTTCGCGCTCCACCATCCTGTTAATGTTCGCTTGATCAATCATTATTCAATCGTTCCTGACTGCTCAAGTAGTTGGCTCCGGGCGCATTTGAGTTTTTTATTAATATCAACATTAACAGAAATGAAAAAAATCATAATTGTCGCAGTAATATCAGTATTTGTCTTTATCGCATGCAATAACACCCAGTCGAGAACTCATACCCATGATGATGGAACCACTCATAGTGATTGTGACCATGACCACAGCAAGGCTGCGCATCAGGAACAGGAAGTTTTTGAAGTGAAAGCTGATTCAACGCATGATTGTGCCCATGATTCCGTCGCAAAGGAATGTGAACATGAACATGAAGATGATAATGTTCACAAGCATTAGACAATAATCTTACTGCGTTCAACCATTTTCTTTTTTAAAACAATCTATGATGAAGAAATTTATATTTTTCACAGGCATGCTGGCAATAATGTTTTCAGCTTGCCAACCAAATGCAGGTAGTGACCAGAATGCTCATGATCACGGTGATGTCAAGCTACAGCTTATTTCTTATAACCAGGATTATGAGTTGTTTGCAGAGGCAGATCCATTTGTGCTTGATCAATCCTCAGCCATACTGGCCCATCTTACCTTTCTGGAAAATTTCAAACCCCTCGATAACGGAAGCATCACTCTAAGCCTGATCGTTGGCTCGAAAGGTATCCGCCAGACAATTGATGAACCGGTCAGGAGTGGGATATATTCATTCAGCATGGTGCCGGTAGCTCCGGGTAGTGGAAAGCTCATATTCGATATTAAGAATGCAAAAGGTGAAAGCAAGATCATTGTTGAAGATATTTATGTTTACAGCGACACACATGATGCCATTCATGAAGCTGAAGAACAATTATTATCGGATCCCAATGGAATTGTCTTTACGAAAGAACAGTCGTGGAAAGTTGATTTTTCAACAATTGAAATTGCCATGGAGGACTTTGGCCAGGTAATAAAAACCGCTGCTATAATTCGTCCTTCACAAAGTGATAAAGTGAGCATCGTTGCCAGAACAGGTGGTATTGTTGTATTAGCGGGGGATAATATTTTTGAGGGCACGGCAGTCAGGGCAGGGGTGGAATTGTTCAGTATTTCAGGTGCCGGCCTTGCCGGGGATAATAGCCATGTACGATTTGTTGAGGCCAAAAACAATTTTGAGGAATCTGAAGCGAACTACGAAAGGATGAAAATACTGGCAGAAGACAAGATCGTATCGGAATCGGATCTGCTGGAAGCAAAGCGTAACTATGAAACCAGCAAGGTGGTGTATGAGAACCTCAGGGACAACTTCAGTGGCGGGGAGCAAATAGTCAAGAGCCCTATCAACGGTTTTGTGAATCACCTGTATGTCAATAACGGCGAATATGTTGAAGCGGGCCAGGCCCTTCTTGATGTTGCCCAAAACAAGAAGTTGGTGATGATGGCCGATGTACAGCAAAAATATGCCGCTGCCCTTCAGCATATCGTAAGCGCTAATATTCGCTCTGTTCAGGACAGGAAAACCTTTACCCTTGAAGATTTGAATGGATCTTTGTCGTCGTACGGCCGGAGCGTAAACCACGACAACTACCTGATCCCGGTCCGCTTTGAGATAGATAACACCAAAGGTTTTGTTCCGGGAAGTTTTGTAGAACTGTATATTATCACCCGGGGTGAACAACCGGCCACTACTGTTCCAAGCAGCGCTTTGCTTGAAGAACAGGGAAAACATTTTGTACTTGTTCAGCTTACTCCTGAGTTGTTTGAAAAAAGAGAGGTCATAATCGGTGCTACTGATGGCTTAAGAACAGAAGTGCTGAAAGGATTAAGTGAAAAGGAAAGAGTTGTATCCAAAGGAGCTATCCTGGTTAAACTGTCACAGGGATCCGGAGCCCTCGACCCGCATGCCGGTCACGTTCACTAAAAAACAGAAGCTATGTTAGACCAAATTATAAAGTTCTCACTGAACAACAAGCTTTTCATCCTCATTAGTGCTGTAGTGATCATGGGAAGCGGTATATACACAGCCAGGATCATGGATGTGGATGTCTTCCCTGACCTCACGGCCCCAACAGTAGTAGTGATGACAGATGCACACAATATGGCCGCAGAAGAAGTAGAAAGGCTGGTAACATTTCCCATTGAAACAGCCGTGAACGGAGCCACTGATGTGCGCCGTGTCCGCTCTGCCTCATCACAGGGATATTCTTTTGTCTGGGTGGAGTTCGACTGGGGAACCGATATTTACAAAGCAAGACAGATCGTAAGCGAAAAATTGGTGATGCTCGCGTCAGCAATACCTGCAGATGTGGAGCCTGCCCTGGCACCACAATCCAGCGTTATGGGTGAGATACTGTTCATCGGATTGCAGTCGGATAGTACCTCTATGATGGAATTGCGCACCCTCGCCGAATGGAATCTTAAGCCGGTGATCCTGGCTACCGGGGGTGTTTCGCAGGTTACCATCATTGGCGGCGATTATAAGCAATACCAGGTACTCGCCGATCCCTATCTTATGAAATATTATGGGGTCAGCCTTGCAGAAATTGCCGATGTATGCGAAAATCTAAGCAAGAACTCAACAGGTGGTATTTTACGTGAATATGGCAACGAATATGTTGTCAGGGGCATTGCCCGCACCTACGACCTGGATGAGCTGGGCAACTCCTATATTAAGTCTGTTAATAATAAAGCCATACGCATACGGGATGTAGCAGAAGTGATTGTCGGAAAGGCAGTGAAAATGGGCCATGGTTCACAAAATGCCAGTCCTTCGGTGATATTATCAGTATCGAAGCAGCCCAGTATCAATACTGTAGAAGTTACAGAAAAGATTGAAGCCAATCTTGCAGAGCTGCAAAAATCCCTGCCACCGGATGTGAGGATGAGCACTGACATTTTCAGGCAGGCCGACTTTATCGAGAAGTCAGTAAATAACGTTGGCCGGGCGCTTCTTGAAGGTGCCATTTTTGTTGTTATCATCCTTTTTCTTTTCCTGGGAAGCTTTCGTACAACCATCATCTCCGTTCTTGCTATACCCATTTCGCTGTTAGCAGCCATCATTGTTCTCTATTTGTTGGGTTTCAATATTAATACGATGACCCTGGGAGGGCTGGCCATTGCTATCGGGTCATTGGTTGATGATGCGATCATTGATGTGGAAAACGTTTACAAGCGCTTAAGACAAAACCATTTTAGGCCAAAAGAGGACCGACAGTCTGCTTTTACAGTGATCTTTGAAGCCTCAAAGGAGATCCGGGCATCTATCCTCAATGCAACCCTCATCATCATAGTGGCTTTTATTCCGCTTTTCTTTCTCTCCGGAATGGAGGGAAGGATGCTGCGTCCGCTTGGCATTGCCTACATAGTATCCTTATCTGTTTCTCTTCTTGTTGCAGTTACCATCACGCCATTGCTCTGCAAGATGCTACTGTCAAATCCGGCATACCTGGCAAAGAGGAAAAAGGATGGATGGCTCTCAAGGAACCTATCATCAAATTACCAGCGTTCTTTAAAATGGACATTGAGCCATAAAAAGATCATCCTGTCCACATCACTCATACTTTTTGTAATTGCACTTGGGCTTTTTGCACGGATGGGCAGAAGTTTCCTTCCCGAATTCAACGAAGGCTCACTTACCATTTCAGCCATCAGCAAACCTGGCATATCGCTTGATGATAGCAATGTTCTGGGTAACCTTATCGAGACAGAATTGCTTGCCATTCCTGAAGTTGTCAGTACGGCAAGGAGAACCGGTCGTGGTGAGCTGGATGAACATTCACAGACCACCAACAGCGCCGAGATAGATGTCAATTTTATATTGGATGACAGATCCCGCGCTGAATTCC
>DAOVZP010000160.1 GCA_030635045.1 Bacteroidota bacterium
GATGTTCAAAGCCCTGCACATGCAAAACAGCTCACCGGTAGCAGATGTGCTCAGCAAGGAAGTGACGCCTGACATTCCGAAGGAAAGCCAGTGGTTTACCTTTCTCCGTTGTCACGATGAGCTTAGCCTTGAGCTGGTATATGTGACGGAAGAGGACCGTAAATACATCCACGACAATTACTGTTTGAAGCCCGAGTGGAATTTTCGCCTGGGACAGGGTGTGTCGGCAAGGCTGTCTGAACTGATGAAACGGGATCCTGCCAGGATAGCCCTTGCCTATGCAATGATGCTGTCCCTCCCAGGCACACCTGTTATTTACTACGGGGATGAATTCGGGAAGTTCAACGACCGGGAGTATTATGAAGAAATGATCAAGCTGACAGGCAAGGACGACACACGTTTCCTGGTGCGGGGCAAACTCAACTGGGATCAGATCGAGAGCGAACTGGATGATCCCGGGTCTTTTTCCTCTGATATATACAGGCGGATAAGCAAGCTGATAAATACACGTAAAAAATACCCGATATTTGGGAGGGGTATACTTGAAATGATTGATGTATCCGACACTGATGGAAACAATGTACATGAAGTCATGGGATACCACAGGACATATTCATGCAACAGCATCCTGATATTGTTGAATTTATCAGACAAGGAAAAACATGTCAGCCCGCCCACTGCCAGAATAAAAACATCTAAGCAGGATATGCTCGGGCAAGCAGTTATTATTGATGAGGGAAATAAATCCCTTAGAATTCCGGCAAAAGGATATTACTGGTTTTTTGTTTAATAAGAAGCAGATGAAAGAAAGACTTTTCGATGCGGTCATATTCGACCTCGACGGCGTGATAACACAAACAGCATTGGTACACAGCCATGCCTGGAAGCAGATGTTTGACCAGTATCTTCGTGAAAGGGAAGAAAAATACGGGGAAGCTTTTCGTGAATTTTCCCATCAGGACGATTATTTGCCATATGTTGATGGTAAACCACGTTATAAAGGTGTTCAGTCATTCTTTGAATCGAGGGGTATCGACCTTCCTTTGGGGGAGCCCGAAGACTCTACTGACCTGGAAACTGTCTGTGGCATCGGGAACAGGAAAAATATTGTCTTCAACCGGATATTGGAAGAGGATGGAGTTAAGGAGTACCCTTCCACCGTGGAACTCATCCACACCCTGAAAGATAAAGGCATACATGTTGGTGTGGCTTCATCCAGCAAAAATTGCAAGCAGGTGCTTGAGGCTGTCGGATTGCTTGACATAATGGAAACCCGCATTGATGGTGTGGTATCAGCGGAACTTGGGCTTAATGGCAAGCCGGAACCGGATATTTTCACAACTGCAGCCGGCAGAATGGGTGTTAGCTGCGACCGGGCCGTCGTTGTAGAGGATGCCGTATCCGGCGTGCAGGCCGGAAAAAAAGGCAATTTCGGCCTGGTACTTGGGATCGCCAGGGAAGATAACCGACAGGAATTATTGATTGGCGGGGCCGATATAGTAGTTGAAGATATCTCGGAAATAGGCTTCAATGGCATCGAAGAATGGTTTGAAGAAGGACTTCCAAAAGATAACTGGGACCTTGTATATTATGGATATGACCCTGCGAAGGAGAAAACAAGGGAATCTTTGCTTACACTCGGTAATGGTTACTTCGGTACACGCGGTTCCCTTGAAGAATCCCGGGCAGACGAGCATCATTACCCGGCCACTTATATGGCAGGGCTCTATAACAGGCTGAGCTCGAATGTTGCAGGCAAAGAGATAGAAAATGAAGATTTTGTCAACGTTACAGACTGGACACAGGTAAGTTTCCGCATCGATGGTGATGAATGGTTTGACATTGACAAAACAGAGATCATGAGTATGCGCAGACGCTTGCACATCGACAGTGGGATTCTCTGCCGCAAGTTGATCGTTCGTGATGCAAAGGGACGTGAAACCTCGATCAGGAGCAGGCGCATTGTCAGTATGGATGATTCACACCTTGGAATACTCAGATACTGCGTTACCCCATTGAATTACAAAGGACATATTGAGATCAGAACTGAGCTGAACGGGACGCACATAAATGATGGTGTGGAGCGCTATAACACACTCAATCAAAAACATTTAGAGGCTGTCAATCAAGGCTCAGGGGATAAGATCCAGTATGTAGAAGTCAGGACCACCCAATCTGACATTCATATTGCCATGGCATCCCGTATCGATGCGAATAAGGGGAATGAAACAGCAATGGATTATGAACATTTCCTTGAAACAGGAAAAGCCGTAACAGTGGTATCCTGCGAAGTTGGTCAGGATGAATCCTTTGACCTTGTCAAGACCACTGCTATATACAGGTCTGATGATGAAGGGATCAGTGATACTCTGGCTACAGCTATCAAAAAGGCAGAACAGGCAGGAGATTTCAGCACACTCGTGGAAAGATCCGCAGCATCCTGGAAAACCATATGGGATAAGGCCGGCATCCGGCTCGAAGGCGACCGCCTTTCACAGAAATTGCTTAATCTGCACATTTATCATATGATGGTGACCATCTCCCCGCACAATACCATGATCGATGCAGGGATCCCGGCCAGGGGACTGCATGGGGAAGCCTATCGTGGCCATATTTTCTGGGATGAGATCTATATTTTGCCATTCTATTACATGCATTTTCCAGACACAGCCAGGTCGGTGCTGATGTACCGATATAATCGACTGGAGGAGGCCCGTAAATATGCTGCAGCACAAAATGAGAAAGGAGCTATGTTCCCATGGCAGAGTGGCAGTGATGGAAGGGAAGAAACACAGCTAATCCACCTTAACCCCTTGTCAGGAAAATGGGGGGAAGACCACAGTGCCCTGCAGCGCCATGTTTCACTGGCAATCGCCTATAATACAATCCAGTACCTGCATTATACCAATGATATAGGCTTCATGGAAGAATACGGGGCTGAACTCCTCGTGGAGATTTGCAGATTCTGGACAGGAAAGGCTGTAAAGGATGAGAAAAGCGGAAGATATAGCATCAGCGGGGTGATGGGGCCGGATGAATTCCATGAAAAATACCCGGAGAGCAATACAGCCGGGCTGAAAGACAATGCATATACCAACCTGATGAGTATCTGGGTTATCACGAAAACATTGAAAATCCTGGATTCGATAAGTGAGCCAAAGAGGAAAAGCCTTTTTAATAAGATCAATTTCCGGGAAACCGAGCCGATTACATGGCGTGAGATAATACAACACTTGAACCTGGCCATATCCGAAGAGGGCATCATAGCCCAGTACGATGGCTATTTTGACCTGAAAGAGCTCGATTGGGATTATTACAGGAACAAATACGGCAATATTTACCGTATGGACCGCTTGCTGAAGGCCGAAGGCAAATCACCCGATGACTATAAAGTCGCCAAGCAGGCCGATATGCTTATGACCTGGTATAATCTCGACCGCAATGTTGTCGATGATCTGATCAGGGGACTGGGGTATGAACTTCCGGATGACTACCTGAGCAATAACCTTGCATATTACCTGCAGC
This sequence comes from Bacteroidota bacterium, assembly GCA_030635045.1. Taxonomy (GTDB): domain Bacteria; phylum Bacteroidota; class Bacteroidia; order Bacteroidales; family B18-G4; genus B18-G4. The sequence goes on from DAOVZP010000160.1 coordinate 3,526, forward strand.
GGACATCACACGGTTCTACTTTGAGCAAGGTAGTCCATGCGAAACTTGCAAGTATGGTGAACGACCGGGAATTAAGCTGGAACCTATACCTGGATGCACTAACAAGCGATTACCGGGATATACAGGGAGGCACCACTGCCGAAGGCATACACGCAGGAGTAATGGCCGGAACAGTGCTTGCTGCCATGCACACCTTTGCAGGCCTCGACCTCCTTGGCGATATCGTAAGGATCAAGCCCCGCCTTCCCGATCATTGGAGAAAAATTAGTTTTAACTTTGCATTCAAGAGTGCAAATTACAGATGTGAAATTTCACACAAAAATGTCATACTGCATCCTGACAGTGATGTGATAGTTGAAATAAACGGAGTACGGAGGGACATGCTAATGGGAGAAGTGATGGATATGGAGTGCCCTTTTGATTAAATTTCAAAATACAAAAATCAAATTTCAAAATAACAAGTTGTCACCCCGAGCGTAGCCGAGGGGCAACACCCAAAACCCAAAACCTATGTTAGGAGATGTACTGCTAATTCAGGAGAAGCACCACAAGGCCGGTGAAGCAATCATTAAAGAGATACTGAAAAGAAAAAAAGATAAGTTCATTGTAGCCATCTCCGGCGAATCAGGTTCCGGGAAAACCGAATTGGCACATGTAATTGCCAGGGGCCTACGCAAACACGGCATCTTTGCCAAGCCCCTGCACATCGACAATTATTATAAGGTGCTTCCGCTCGAACGCAAGAAATGGCGGATCAATAATGGAATAGAAGATTGTGTTGGTTACGGGGAATACGATTGGGACACCATCATGCAGAATATCGATGCCTTTAAAAAGGGCCTGTCTGCTTCCATGCCCTGTGTCGATCTTGTCACTGAACAGGTCGATATGCTAACCACTGATTTCAGCAGTGTTGATATGCTTATCATCGACGGCTTATATGCCATCAAAACCGAGGGCGTCGATCTGAGAGTATTTATTGAGCTCACCTATCACGAAACCAAGAAAGCCCAGGCCGACCGTGGAAAAGAGCCACAGAATGAATACCGCTGGGCAGTACTGGAACAGGAACATAGGATGGTGCAGGAATTGAAGGAATCTGCAGATATTTTGGTAAGTAAAGAGTACGAAGTGGTTTCTAATTTATAGATACTGGATGCTGGTTACTGGTTACTGGATGCTGGATGAAATTTTGAATTTTGAATTTTTAATCAGTAGTGATGCGTTAAAAAATGTTCAATCTTCTAAAAGTATAGTAAATACAATATATACAAGACGTTCTTTGATTTTTTGATTTGACTATTAGTCTCGCCGCTCAACACAGTTTATACTGAGCTGGTCGAAGTGCTCGCGATGACAAGGACAAGCTTTTATAACTACTTGGTTTCGCCGCTCGACTTCGCTCGCGATGACAAGGACTACGCTCTTTAATAATGAGGTCTCGGCTTCGCTCGACCTTTGCTTATGTGTTAACTGCCGAAGTTGTCATGCATAAGCGA
>DAOVZP010000130.1 GCA_030635045.1 Bacteroidota bacterium
AAAGCCTTTTCGTATCTGCTGCTTTTGCATGACGGGGGCAAAGATAAGGCTTTTGAAATTATTGATGTTGGATTTTAAATTTTGAATTATGTATGATCAGCGTGTTGACTTATATGCGCTTTTTCTATATCTTTATTGACTGATAAAAGCTATACCAATTCTTATATCTCCTAATCAATAGCTCTTAAGGGCTATGGGATTCTTTTGCTTTTGAGTTTAAATAATATGGTTTGCAGTGAATGCAGTTGTCACCAATCTGCCTTTTTTGCATATAAATACATTGTATAATGAAACGGAGGTATATCATGAAACAAATTCTATCCTTTCTAATTATTTCTTTATTTCTTTTCGGTTCTCAGCTCTTTGCACAAATAGTTGAAACACACGAATTTGGCGAGACAAATGTTTATTATTATGTCTATGCCGATGGAATAACCTGGGATTTCATTGCCGAGAATAATATGACTGTGGAGACCATCGATGTTAAGTCTGTACTTGCTTCAGATGGAGGGACCTTTCACATCGAAATACGTGTTGAGGGTAACCTGATTGCAAACTGGGACCAATATGTGAGCAGTACAAACTTCATGGATTATTTGCATACGAAATCAGTTTCAATTGCTTTGCATGCAGGTGATGCAATCGAATATAAGATCTGGGGGGGGACATCTTCAACCCCGGTTGGCGGGATCCGGGGAATCAGCTATGTTAAGCTGACCGGTGGTGGAGGAACAGCCTATGATCTTCAGTTTTCTTCCTTGTCTGATATGAATGATGCAAGGTGGGGCCTGGGGTACACCTTTGATGGAACTTATATCTATGCTGTTTGCGGGGGACTGAGTACAAACCCATTGAAATCTACAACTATCGAAAGATATGATCTTACCAGTAATACCTGGAATGAATTTGTTACGGGTCTTATTCCCAGAAAGTACTGCTCAGCTGAGTATGTTTCAACCTATGGTAAAATATATGTACTTAATGGGGAAACTTATTCAGGCACCTCATATACGGATACTGTTGAGGTGATCGATGAGCAATCAGGTAATATCTCCTATAGTACAGGCAATCCTTATCCTGTTGAATACGGTGGGTCGGCAGTGTGGAATGCTAGGATCTATGTATTTGGAGGGAGTAACACCGAAGGGTACTCTAATCGTCTTTATGAATATGATCCTTATGCCGACAGCTGGCTCAGGCTGGAGGATATGCCGGAAGCAAAACAAACGAATGGGGAAATCATAAACGGTATCTTATATGTGTTTGGTGGATACAATGGCGTCACCTCAAGCCGTATTGATGCTTATGACATCAAAAACTCAACATGGTCCTCATTAGGGACCATGCCAATTGCCATTTCTGCACATGCTACCACAAAAAAAGGTAAAAATATTTGGATTGTTGGGTCATACGATAATATTACCTCCATGGCAGTATATAATACTGAAACAAATGAATTCACCCAACTTACTTCCAACATGACTGGAAGGAGGCACTGCGGAGCAGTTATAGAGGGGGACGATCTGTACATTTATGGTGGAAACCAGGGTTATTCAGCGAAATCAGTATTAAGCAGCCTGGAATATGCGGATATTTCTAACTACAACTTTGCTATTGGTGAAAACCATGATCCCGGGAACCTGAGTAGTAAATGTTATCCAAACCCCTTCACAGAGCATACGACCATAGAATTCTCATTACAACAGGATGCACAGACTTCTGTCACGGTCTTTGACCCTTTCGGCAAAAAGATTGAAACGCTTATTGATGATTATTTGTCGGCAGGAGAACAGAGGCTACATTTCGATGGATCGGGATTGGCCGGAGGGATGTACTTTTATATTATCCGGTCAGGAAAGTTTTCAATTACGGGAAAGATGCTACTGCGTAAATAGTGCCTGGTTCCTAGTGCCTCTCAAAGGTTAGTATGAATTAATTCTGAATTCAGATTTCTGATATCTGCTATCTGAATTCTGATTTCTGCTTCCCCTACCACTCTTCTTCTTCAACCTTCACTTTCGGAACCATATATTCCTTGAGAGAGGCGGCGAAGTTGTCAATGGAATAGGCCCTCAATTGCTCGAGGTAGAGGGGCCATTGTTCGTTGTAGTCGCGGTGGGCTGTGTTTAGCCAGCGCTCGCAGGGGTAGCGTGACTGGCGTGTAAGCACAAACTGATCGAGAGTATAGCGATAGCGGCCATCTTTACATTCGATCTTGAAGTAATACTTGATCATGCCGGCGGTCTTTTTCACGTCCTTTTCGTAAAAGATGAGCTCAAACTGATGCTTGCCTTTTATCACCCCTGAGGCGGCATCACGAACCTCAGTAACGTAAACAGGCTGCTTGAAGTAATGATGCAGCCATTCACTGGCACGGTTGAAAAGTTCTGTTTTGGTTCCGGTCTCTTCCACCACCTCCTGGAATGTGATCAGTCCGGTGTTGGGATCCACGGGGATGGCCTCAACCGTGCTGACTTCTTCTTCCTGTGCAAAAACGAATAATCCTGCGGATGCTATGATAAGAAAAGTGATAAACTTTTTCATGGCTTTGAGTGTTGTTTCGATTGAGATAACAACTTTTATACGGTAAAGTTACAAAAAAGGATATGAAATGATTTTGGACAAGACTAAAAACATCGAAAATCTAAAATCTAATATCCAATCGAATATCTAATATCCAATCGAAAATCCCCCAATCGACAATCGACAATCGCCTAATAAAAAAGCCCTCGCAATTGCGAGGGCTTTTTATTTTACATCATTCCCGGCATTCCACCGCCCATGCCTCCCGGCATCGGTGGCATCGCAGCCGCGTTTTCGTCTTTATGTTCTACGAGCACACATTCGGTGGTAAGAAGCATGCCTGCAATTGAAGCTGCATTCTCCAGTGCTACCCTGGCTACCTTGGTAGGGTCGATAACACCTGATTTCAGGAGGTTTTCATAAACTTCCGTACTGGCGTTGAAGCCAAAGTCGTCTTTTCCTTCCTTTACCTTCTGTACTACCACTGATCCTTCCATTCCTGCGTTTTCCACGATCTGGCGGAGGGGCTCTTCAAGCGCTCTCTTGATGATTGCAATACCGGTTTCTTCGTCTTCGTTCACGGCTTTTATGCCGTTGAGAGAATCGATGGCCCTGATATAGGCAACACCGCCACCGGGGATAATACCTTCTTCGATGGCAGCCCGTGTTGCGTTAAGTGCATCGTCACAGCGGTCTTTCTTTTCTTTCATCTCTACCTCGCTGGCAGCGCCAACATATATTACAGCTACACCACCTGCCAACTTGGCAAGTCTTTCCTGCAGCTTTTCCCTGTCATATTCTGAATCTGTAGTTTCGATATGTGATTTGATCATCTTAACCCTGGCATCAATGGCATCTTTTTCACCTTTACCACTAACGATGGTGGTGTTTTCTTTGTCGATGGTTATCTTTTCGGCTTCGCCGAGATAGCTGATGTCAGCATCTTCCAGTTTGTATCCTTTTTCTTCTGAGATCACGGTACCGCCTGTCAATACTGCGATATCTTCGAGCATCTCTTTTCTTCTGTCGCCGAATCCCGGTGCTTTAATGGCAGCAACTTTGAGAGATCCTCTGATCTTGTTTACAACAAGGGTAGCCAGTGCTTCGGCTTCCACATCTTCAGCGATGATGATCAGTGCCCTGCCACTCTGTGCTGCTTTTTCGAGAATGGGAAGCAGGTCCTTCATCACGGAGATCTTCTTGTCGTGGATGAGGATATACGGGTTTTCAAAAACGGCTTCCATCTTTTCAGTGTCAGTGACGAAATATGGTGAAATGTAGCCACGGTCGAACTGCATGCCTTCAACAACATCAACATAAGTTTCGATGCTTTTGGCTTCTTCGATGGTGATAACACCTTCTTTTTTCACTTTACCCATGGCTTCTGCAATGAGTTTACCGATGGTTATGTCGTTATTGGATGATACGGAAGCTACCTGAACGATCTTTTCGCTATTGTCGCCGATCTCCCTGGTTTGTGATTTCAGGCTTTTAATAACAGCGATCACTGCCTTGTCGACGCCTCTCTTGAGGTCCATCGGGTTGGCACCGGCAGTTACATTCTTCAGTCCTGTGTTTACGATAGACTGGGCGAGCACGGTAGCGGTAGTGGTGCCGTCACCGGCGAGGTCGTTGGTCTTGGAGGCAACTTCCTTCACCATCTGTGCACCCATATTCTCTACGCCGTCTTCCAGCTCTATTTCTTTGGCAACGGTCACACCATCCTTGGTGATAATCGGTGAACCGAATGATTTTTCTATGATGACATTACGTCCTTTGGGCCCGAGTGTAACTTTTACAGCATCCGACAGTGCGTCGACACCTTGTTTCAGGCCATCTCTTGCTTTAAGATCAAAAATGATATCTTTAGCCATTGTACTTAGTTTTTATGGTTAATTTTTAAATAATTTCTTTAAATGATGGCGACGATGTCGCTTTCACGCATGATCAGGTAATCATTGCTTTCTACGCTGATCTCAGTCCCTGCATATTTACCATAGAGGACAGTATTACCTACTTTCACGGTGATGGGTTCGTCTTTGGTACCTGGCCCTACAGCCACAACAGTGCCTTTCTGCGGTTTTTCTTTTGCTGTATCCGGGATGATGATTCCGCCGGCAGTTTTTTCTTCAGCAGCAGCAGGTTCTATGATCACTCTGTCTGCTAATGGTTTGATGTTCAACTTTGACATTTACTGATATTTTAATTGTTTAAACAAATAATTTCATACATCTCTTTTATCCAGTCACATTTTGTGCCAAACCGGAAAACAAAAAAAAATGTCAGAATAGTATGACATTCTGACATTTTTATTTTATTATCTTGGGTTATGTCTTATTCAGGCTGTTGTCCGGTACCCGGAGCAGGTGCGGTTGGCATCGGTAACGGATCACCGGCCCTTTCTTCCACCTGGGTAACTTTGTTTACACTTTCGCCGCCTTTAGGGATCACGAAGATCGATGCAAGGCTGAGCACGAGTAAGGCTATAGCCAGTGTCCAGGTTGCTTTCTCAAGGAAATCAGCAGTTTTTCTTACGCCCATGTACTGGTTAGAACCTGAAAAGTTAGATGCCAGTCCACCGCCTTTGCTGTTTTGTACCAGCACTACGAGGATGATAAGTCCGCTGACCATGAGAATGAAAACAGAAACGAGAATATATAAGCCCATTATTGTAAAATTTTAATTTTCTTTACTGAGTTTCTTAATTTGGGCTGCAAAGTAACCACTTTTTTCCGGGAAAGTCAAGCTTAATTTGCGATAAATTTCAATGGCCTTATCGATGTTACCTTGCTGGATGTGAATGTGTGCGAGTGTTTCGGTTACAAGTCCGGGTTGTTCCTCCCGGCTGCTCTTAGCTACTTTGACAGGGTCAAAGAATTTAGTTTTCGGCCTGCTTATGGAGGGCTCTTCTTCAATGAACCTTTCAATAATCTCTTCTCTGGTGAGCTTCGTGCTGTCAGGGCTTTCTTCACTATCAGCTGTGATCTCCTTCAGCCTGTCTTCAACTATCTGTTTCAGTTTTAGTAAACGAGCTTCCTCATCCTGTTCGATTATGGGAAGGATGGACTCTTTTGCTTTATCATCAGTTTGTTGAACTGGTTTACTGGTTTCAACATGCGGGCCGAACACTTTGTCTAAATCCCCATCAAGATCTTCAAGGTT
>DAOVZP010000279.1 GCA_030635045.1 Bacteroidota bacterium
AAAGCAACACCCCCGAGGGTTTTATATACTTTCTTCTGTTCAGCGGTCCATTGGCAGTTTTTTCTTACTTCAAGATTTGCGAGTTCCTGGTCATTATAGACTTTCCCCTGAACAATATAAAACTGAGAACCGCTGGACCGCTTTTGCGGGTTCGCGCCATCACCCATGCGGGCAGCTGCCAGGGCGCCTTTCTTATGAAAGTGCTCAGATACAAATTCAGCCGGGATGGTGTAATCAACATCAACAGTTCCACCCTCTTTTCCGCCTCCCTGTATCATAAAGTCCTCGATGACCCTGTGAAAAGTAGAACCGTTAAACCAGCCCTCATTGATGAGCTTGATAAAATTATCGCGATGACCGGGTGTGTCATTGTAAAGCATCCCGGTAATATCTCCGTAGTCAGTGTGTATAACAAACATAGTTTCGTTTTGAGAATAAGACATGCTCCCGAAGAACATGCTGATCATGAATACTATAATTACTTTTTTCATTGTATTAATATTTAAGGATAATAGTTTGCAAACTTAATAAAAATGGGTGATACAAGTGGCACTCACTTTTTCTTCCCTTGCTTCTTCTTTTTTTCCAGGAAATGTTTTCTGCAGAGAGGCTCATAGACATCGGTTTCGCCAAGCATTACCTGTCCGTCCTGGTCAACGATACGATGGGAGTAGTTGGCCAGATCGCCACAGATCGGGCAGATAGCATGTACTTTGGTAACATACTCGGCAGTTGCCATCAAGGCCGGGATCGGCCCAAAGGGCACACCCAGGTAGTCCATATCAAGGCCGGCAACGATCACACGGATGCCATTGTTTGCAAGTATATTGCATACTGATGACAGCTCGTCGTCAAAAAACTGTGCTTCATCAATGCCTACCACGTCAAAGTCATTTGCCATCAACAGTATCTGGCTCGATGAGTGTACAGGCGTTGACCTGATAGAGTTGGCATCATGCGAAACAACTTCTTCATCATCATAGCGCGTATCGATCACAGGCTTAAATATCTCCACCTTCTGCCGTGCGATCTTCGCTCGCTTCAGCCGGCGGATCAATTCTTCAGTCTTACCCGAGAACATAGATCCACAGATAACCTCAACCCAACCGGTTCTTTCCGAATTTTTTGACTTTTCTAAAAACATTGGTGCCGCATCAACTCAATCTTTTATATCTTTATTCGTTGATTATACAAAGGTACAAATTCCTGCTGTGCTTCGGTCGGTAATCAGTAATTTATTCAGGCACAAAGTGTTTGGAATTACCTCTCTGCAGATATATATGTCGATAACACAAAAAACTATTAGCTGAAATGGAAAACAAGGCGCTTTTGGACGAAATTGCAAAAAATAATACCATTATTGATTACCATCTGAAGAAACTCAGGAAGAAACCGGATGATCTGCATGAGATCGATATCGACATGCTGGGTGATAAGTTGAAGGAAACCTATTCCCTGATCCTTGAACTGCAACCCGGAAAACCGGAAAAGGAAACGTCCATCCCGGTTGAGCAAGAAGAAATTGTCGTTCCTGAAGTGAAAGAAGCAGTAGTTGTTGTGGAGGAAGAAGTTGCCCCTGCCCCCGAACCTGTACATGAGCCGGAAGCCGATCCCAAACCAGAGTTCAATAAAGCCATTGCTGAGGACAAATCAGTGGTTGAAGCTGACATGCCTGAACCGCCTGCCAATCCCGCCCCCGATCCGGTTACGGAAACTCCGGAAACAAGAGTTGCCACTGAAGAGCCGGAGCCTGATGTTGTCCTTAATGAAGAAACCGGGGAAGAACCTACCCCAAAAACAACCGCTGACCTGTTTTCAGGTTCTCCCACCATTGCTGATTCATTCCAGGCGGAAAAGGATAATTCAATTGCCGCAATGGTTAGCCCACAGCCTGTACAGGATTTGAAAATGGCCATCGGGATCAATGATAAATTCTTATTTATCAACGATCTTTTCAATGGGGATCCGCCAAATTACAACGATGCCATAGAAAAGCTAAATTTGGCAGAAGATGCTCAGGAGGCCATGAAAACACTGGATGGCTTCGGGGAACAATTAGGCTGGACAGATCGCTCTGAGGCTTTTGGCAGACTACGAAAAATTGTGCAGTCGAAATATAGCTAGAGATAAATAAATTTACTGCCGGATTTTGTCCATCCGGCCAAAAAACTAATTATGCTGTACATCGTTCCCACACCCATCGGAAATCTGGCTGATATCACCCGGCGAGCGGTAGATATTCTTGCAGAAGCAGATTTTATCCTGGCGGAGGATACACGTACATCGGGTATATTGCTGAAGCATCTTGAGATATCAAAACCGATGATGGCCTATCATCAGCATAATGAACACAAGATACTGCCCAGGGTCATTGAGCGTTTGAGGTCCGGTGAAACCGGTGCCCTGGTGAGCGATGCCGGCACCCCGGGAATTTCAGATCCGGCTTTCCTGATCATAAGGGAGTGCCTGCGAGAAAATATTGAGGTCATCTGCCTGCCCGGCCCAACAGCATTTGTGCCTGCACTGGTATGTTCAGGCCTTCCGTGCGAACGCTTTGTGTTCGAAGGCTTCCTGCCACATAAAAAAGGCCGGCAGACAAGGCTTAAGGCCCTGGCCGAAGAAAATCGCACCATGGTATTCTATGAATCACCGCACCGTCTGCTAAAAACCCTTTCTCAACTTGCAGAAGTAATGGGAGAGGAAAGGCAGGCATCAGTTTCCAGGGAGATTAGCAAGGTTTATGAAGAAACCATCCGTGGAAGCCTGGCGGAAATCGTAAGCCATTTCTCCAACAATCTGATTAAGGGAGAGTTTGTTATTATAGTTGCAGGAGGAATTAGTTGAACTGGTTGAATTAGTTGAATTTCTTGAATATACTCTGAGTCATCTGGGATTCTTTTCAATGCCTTGATCAGCCAGGTTTTTGTTTCATAAAGAGATCCTCTTGAAATATAACAGAACTGTCTTTGCTCTTTATAATGAAATCTACCATAACCTTCAGAAATATTAGCAGAAATTGAATCCACAGCTCTAATAAGCTGATAACCAAAAGTGTTTTTATCAAACTTATCCCAATTGCTCACTAATTGATAAGTTGCATCTCCAATTTGCATTCCCAGTTGATATATTTCCAGATCTTCAATATCTTTCCAAGCCATTGATTTATTTTTTCACAACATTACTGATGCGTTACTAATTGATTGTAATTAAATAAGTTAAGTTGTTCTTTGACATTTTGATTGATTTGTTGTTTTGGTAAACAGTTCATTTACAGGAGTTTTAGCAAAGACAAAAATTCCTAAGTTCTCGGCGCAGTTTATACTGAGCAAAGGCGAAGTGCTTATGCATGACAACTTCGGCAGTTAACATCTGGCAGCCGCTCGGCTCAGTATAAACTGTGTTGAGCGGCGAGACTAATAGTCAAATCAAAAAATCAAAGAACGTCTTGTATATATTGTATTTACTATACTTTTAGAAGATTGAACAT
>DAOVZP010000383.1 GCA_030635045.1 Bacteroidota bacterium
AATTTCAGGTCATCGATGGCTGCAACGTATGCGATCTTTATTACCAGTTATGTCTGTGGTTTCTTTTTGTCTATTAGTTCCTCGCTGTCTTCGACAATGATGACAATGAACAAATAAATGCATGCATTTCTTACGAGCGCCTGGCCTACATGCCCCCCACCAAAGATGATCAATTGGTAATTATTGGGCAATGGTTCGATGAATATCTGGCATTCCCCATAGCAGTGCATATCATTGTCTTCGCCGGCGGAGTAATCTTTAAGCAAAGTATTTCCTGTTTCGATGGATATCAAAGCATCTTCAATAACCTGTAGCTCAAGCTTACCTCCACCAACACTGCCAAAGGGTTTACTGTCGGGGCGCACGATCATCTTGCTGCCTGCTTTTCGGGGTGTTGACCCGCTGGTTTTGATTATGGTGCACAGTGCAGCCGGCTTTCCTTCCCGGCTGATCTCTGCAAGCATTCTGAAAATATCCATGGTCATTTACATATAGTTATTGTAAAACTCAAGGTGCCTGCGGGCGATGGCTTCCCAGCTGTATTCTTCCAGTATCACCTTATAGGCATTGTGCCCTATCTCTTTACACTTTTCGCCGTTCCTGAGCAGTACAAGTATGGCTTCCGCGAACTCCTGCGGATCTGACGGGTCAACCAGAAATCCGTTGTATCCATTTTCGATAGTATTTCTGATGCCTCCGAATTTTGATGCCACAACGGGTGTGCCGCAGGCCATAGCTTCCTGGCTGGTCATGCCGAAAGGTTCGAAGAGTGATGGCATTACAAACAATTCTGCCTGCTGGTAATAGGGCCGCATCATATCATTCGGCACATAGCCTATCCTTGTTACCCTATCCTGCATGCCGGCTTCCTGAATGATCTTATCCATGGTGGCAAATACACCGAGTTCCCTGGGCTTTGGATTGGGTGAACCACCCCCGATCACCAGGTCTACATCAGGCATCTCTTTTCTGACAATGTCCCATGCATGAAGCAAGAGGTCGTGGCCTTTGTTGGTGTCGATCCTGCTGAGGCAGAAAACATATTTTTCAGGCAGGCTTGTCTTGATCCCCTTATCCCCGTCTTTCAACGGAAAGAAGTAATGCACATCCACCCCCGGTGGGATGATCACGATATTATCTGCTTCGTAATCACACAGTTCTTTAAGCTTTTCCTGTTGAACGACAGATGTGAGCGATTGTGCATTCACATTGTCGAAAACCCTGATCTCCTCGCTGATGCGATGGTTGAAGTTGAATTTCTTTTCCATCCCGGCGGGGTCGCCACCCATCTGGTCGCGCTTCCAGGCACCGAGGGAGTGAGCTGTGAAGTAGACCGGTTTACCCATGGCTCCGGCAACATCCAGGGCTACTATGCCTGCATCGACGTAATGCCCATGGTACAGGTCATAATCAAGATTATTTTCTTTGATAAAGGAAACCATGTTGCCGGCCAGTTCGGGCAGCACATCGTAGATGAATTCTTTGGGAATGAACTCCCATGGCCCGGCAGGGATGCGGATAATCCTGACATCAGGATTGCCGGGTACCGGGTCGACCTGAGCCTGGGACTGATCGAACCACCTGGTATATATGTCTGTTTTGTATCCCGCTTTTGCGAGTGCTTTCGCCAGCTCGAGAACGTACACAACCTGTCCGCCTGTGTCGGTGCGGCCAAGCTGAGGTACCGGATCGAAATATCCATGCGTGCTGAGCATGGCAATGCTTTTAATCTTGCTCATAATCTTCCTGTTTGATGGCGTCAAATCCTTTGTTGATGATGATATCTGCTTCTTTCTTCTGTGCGCTGATGATACGGTGCTCGATGGTTAGTATCTGCTCCAGGAACTCGTCCTGCTTCTCCCTGGCACGCTTTGCCCTGGCTTTTTTTGTGTCTTTAATGTCCCTGTCGATGAACACCCTTGCATCGAGGTTTTTCAAAGCTGTGGTATAAGTGCCCTCAGCAATGAAGACCTTATATTGGCTGAGGTCCGCCTTTTCGGTTGTGATCCTGTCTTCCTGGAAGATGACCAATGGCTTTTCAATTAAGGTTTCACCCTCACGAATGGCTGCGATCTCTTCGTCGAGCAGAAAAAGATTCACCTCCTGCATCCCGACCCAGCCGATATCTTCCTTTCTTTTTGCGGCATTGGTCTTGGGTGGGTAAACGAAGTAATCGTCCTGCGCAAAGACATATGTTGCCTTGCCTGCTTTTTCAAGCTCGGTGGCAATAGATGCAGCGATCTCAGACTTTCCTGCACCGGATTCACCGGCCACGCTTATGAAGTACTTTCCCTCTGTACTTTCGATTTCAGGTAACAGAATGGCAGTGACCTGCCTCGCTGCTTTCCTGTGATAATTGTTGATGATCAGTACGTCTCCTTCCATTTTCTAAGTGTTGGGCCCCTCGACTACGCTCGGGACAGGTTGTTGAGTGTTCCACCTTCGCCAAGGCTACGGTGGACAAAGTGAGTGTTGAGTTAGTGTTAAGTGCACCTTGTGCCCTGCACCACGGCCCCGAAACCCCGACCTCCGTCCCCCAGCCACACAGCAAAAAATATAAGGCCATCTACTGCTTTAAAAAAATGGAAATCCGGAC
>DAOVZP010000060.1 GCA_030635045.1 Bacteroidota bacterium
CATAGAAAAACAATTAAATTTAATATTGCCAGGTATGATGAACAGGTAGAAGATGGCAAAAAGCAGTTTTGTGATCTGGATCTTGCCAAGATCAGGGCAGCTCATTTGAAATATAAGGTCATTAATGATCTTGAAAACTACCTGATCGAATTCGAATCAAAATTTACAAAACGAGGAGGAAAGGTTGTCTGGGCACAGGACGCATCAGAAGCCGTAAAGGAAATATTACGAATCGTTGAACAAAACCGGGCCGGAAAGGTGGTCAAATCCAAATCGATGACCACCGAAGAAATCAACATTAATGAAGCCCTGGAATCCAATGATGTTAATACAATAGAAACAGACCTGGGTGAATATATTGTTCAGCTGGCGGGAGAAAAACCCTATCATATTGTAACGCCGGCAATGCATAAAACAAAAGAAGAAATTGCCGAGCTTTTTTATAATTTATTTGACCTCGACAAAAACAGCTCTCCGGAAGAAATCACGTCATATGTAAGAGAGAAACTTAGAAATGAGTTTATCACTGCCGACATAGGCATTACAGGGAGTAATTTTTTAATTGCGGATACCGGATCTGTTGCCCTGACGGAAAATGAGGGAAACGGGCTTTTATCCATATCCTTTCCCAGGATTCATATCGTGGTAGCAGGGATTGAGAAACTAATTCCCTCCATTACCGATCTTGAGCTTTTCTGGCCACTGCTGGCATCTTATGGCACCGGCCAGCATGTAACAGTATATAATTCAATTATAAGTGGCCCGAAGAAAGAAAAAGAAACTGACGGGCCCGAAAAAATGTACGTGATACTGCTGAATAATAAGCGTACCGAATTGTTAAAAAAAGAAAAGCAAAGAATAGCGTTGTCATGCATTCGATGCGGAGCCTGCCTTAATGTTTGTCCTGTTTACCGGAACATTGGCGGCCACACATACAATACCACCTATACGGGGCCTATAGGATCAGTGATCAGCCCCTATTTAGCAGGCATGAGTAATTATAAGCACCTGAGTTTTGCGTCAAGCCTGTGTGGTGCATGCACAGAGGTTTGCCCGGTGAAGATACCATTGCATATGTTGCTCCTGCAAAACAGGCATGACTCCGTTAAAGAAGGCTTTGTGACAGGGAAAGAAAAATGGACCATAAGGGGGATGAAAAAAGTGATGTCGAAAAGAAAATACATGGATATGGGAGGCTTTGGAGTAAGAAACTATACGATGAAAAAATTTCTGGGCGGAAGCTGGGGTCCCAGGCGTGACCTGCCACCGCTGGCCAGAAAATCGTTTAATACCCTCTGGAAAGAGAAAGATGGGTAGGATATATGAAATCAGAACTCTGAAATCTGAACTCAGAACTCAGAAATTTGATCAGGGCATTAATTCTTCGAGCTTTTCCCTGAGCTCTTCACCGTGAAGGTTTTTGGCTATGATAATACCATCGGGGTCAAGTAATATGCTTGAAGGAATTGAGCGAACGCCATATAGCTTTCCTGCCGCATTATTCCAATATAAAAGATCAGAAACATGATTCCAGCTAAGGCTGTCATTATGAATGGCCTGGATCCAATTTTCACGGCTTTTATCGAATGATACACCAAGGACATCAAATCCTTTTTCGTGAAAATCATTATAGCATGCAACAATATTTGGATTTTCTGTCCGGCAAGGGCCACACCATGATGCCCAGAAATCAACCAGTAAATATTTGCCTTTGCTAAGTTCAGAAAGGTGAATATCAATATCATTGGTATCTTTCATCGCAAAATCTACCAGGGGCTGTCCGATGTCGACACGTTTTAATACTACCAGCCTGTCGGCAAGAAAAATATAATCGGGAGAAGCTTCGAGTGAAGGATCAAAATTATTAACGATATTTTCCAACTCATCAACAGTCCAGGAGTAAGAATTACTGTAAGTAATATATGGTGATGTCACATTGGCATTATTGTTAAAGACATATTCTTTAATAAACGCTTGCTGTTCTTCATAAATACCATCCATCACTTGAGAAAGGCTGTCTTTTACTTCCACTAAACCGGAATCACGTGCAGTTCTGTATTCCTGATATATGGCATGCAGTTTCTCATCAAATACAGCAATTTCATCTTCAAAACCCTTGTATTGATCATGGGCCGGAGAACCCGTTATTGTTGTGGCATCATAATCGTCCTTAAAAACCTCAATGGTAATATCTCCGGCATCAAGGAATATAGGGACGTTTCTTTTGATATCTTTGATAAAAACGTAATACATAGAGGGAAAATCAAGGACACCCTGCATAACATATGAAGCATTTTCCTGAGCAGAAGAGTCAAATTTAATCCATTCTCCGCCAGCTCGTTTTTGCAGATAGGCATAGCCATCCACAATAGTATCGACATTAATCTTCAGGGTATATTTCAATTCTTTTTTTTCTGTTGTGCATGAGGCTACGATAAAACAGGCCAACAACAGGAATAACAGTTTTTTCATGATAGAAAGTTTAGTTGTTAAGAGATTGGATAAGGATATAAAGCTAATAAAAAACATCATTCTTTGTCTTTTCTTTTCATAAAAAGGTATTCAACCAAAATAACAAGCACCAGGGTTGAAAGCGTACTTAGCAATGCCCTGTAAAGTGTTTGCAGGAATTCATTAAAGCGAAATACTTCAAGGTAAAAAAGCAATAAATGATGTAACAATATCAAGATAAGGGAATAGAGAAAAAACCATTGAAATCCCAGATCTTTTATTCCGGGTGTCATGCCGGATTCAATACCCTTGGTGCCGGATATGAAACGAATAACGGTGGGGCGGGAAAAAGCCATGAATACACTTGCAGCAGCATGCATTCCCGGTGTGTGTGCGAAAATATCTATCGACAATCCTAAAAAGAATGATGAAAGCAATAATAGCCAGCCCGGAGTTTCAAAGGGCAACAATAGAATGAAAAGAACATAAAGGTATGGATTGACATACCCGTTGATGCGGATATTATTCAGCACAAAAACCTGGATTAATACCAGGATGATGAAACGAATGATATTTTTTGAAATAATACTATTCATCTATATCGTTTCGCATATCAAGGCTGTCGAGCTCTGCTGATGCATTGTTTTTAGTTACATATACGTAAAAAAGGCTATTGAAGTCGGTTGAAAAAACCAGTTCCGCCTTATTAAGGTTTCCTCCCATGATCACCTTTTCACCCACCGTTCCTATCATTATGTTTTCGGGAAATACAAATGAAAAACCGCTTGTAATAACGGTATCGCCAGGTTGGGGTATAATGTGTGTGGGAATATCTTCCAACAAACCCTTCCGGTAGTCGTTGCCATCCCAGCTTACATTTACCATCTGGCCATTATTTTTCAGCCGGGCGCTGATCCGGGCATTTTTATGTAATAAAGACATAGCGCTTGCATAATGGGTTGAAACCTCCACAACGATCCCGGCTACACCAAGCGGGGAAATCAACCCCATTTCCTTTTCCACCCCATCAGCACGCCCCTTATTGATCATAATATAATTATTCCGGTTGCGCGATGTATTGCTCACTACCCTTGCAGGGATGAAAGTATATAAGGTATCGGGCTTAAAAATACTGTCAGGCAAAGGCAAAATATTGAAGCGGGCATTATTCAGTTGTGCGTTTTCCAGGCTAAGCTGGTAGTTAGCCTCATTAAGAAAAAAATAGTCATTGATCGTGGAAGAAACAGTGTTAAAAGAACCTGTTATCACATTTGTGGAATTTATTATCTGTGTTTTTTGATAATTATTATGATTGGCGAGCAAAAGAAAAGCGATCAGTTCGAGGAAAACGAACAAAAAGAAGAACGACTGTTTTTTCAGGAAGAGAAACAGATACTTCATGTGGACTTGCCATTTCCGGGTTCAACAATATTAAGCCATACCTGTACCAATAATACGACAGGTAGTTTATTTGATAAGGAATGTAAACTTGTCAAAGTTTTTCAATGCAATACCGGTTCCCCTTGCAACAGCCCTGAGCGGGTCTTCAGCAACATGAATAGGAAGCTTTGTTTTAAGATGCAGCCGCTTGTCAAGACCCCTAAGCATGGATCCTCCTCCGGCTAAATAAATACCGGTGCGATAAATATCGGCTGAAAGCTCAGGAGGGGTCATCTCTAATGCATTTAACACCGCTGCCTCAATTTTTGAAATGGACTTATCAAGGGAATTTGCAATCTCAGCATAATTAACGATGATCTCTTTCGGGATACCGGTAAGCATATCGCGGCCATGCACAGGATAATCCTCCGGGGGATTTTCCAGGTCTGTTATGGCAGCACCAACCTCAATCTTTATCCTTTCTGCAGTTCTTTCTCCAATATTGATATTATGTTGCTTGCGCATGTATTCCACAATATCGTAATTAAAATCATCACCGGCAATCCTGATCGACTTATTGTTAACTATTCCACCAAGAGCAATAACGGCGATCTCACAGGTGCCTCCACCGATATCTATCACCATATTTCCTGTAGGCTCCAAAACATCAATTCCAATTCCGATCGCTGCAGCCATAGGCTCATGAATAAGCTTTACTTCTTTTGCCCCAGCTTGCTCTGCCGAATCCTTAACCGCACGTTCTTCAACTTCGGTAATCCCTGAGGGAATACAGATCACCATTTTAAGGGCGGGGGGAAACATGGCTTTTCTCGGAAAGATCATTTTGATCATTTCCCTGATCATATATTCTGCCGACTGGAAGTCAGCAATAACCCCATCACGCAAAGGCCTGATCGTTTTGATGTTTTCATGGGTTTTTCCATGCATCATCATAGCCCTCTTACCCACAGCAATGATCTTTCCTGTGGACCTTTCTATTGCCACAATAGAAGGCTCATCAACCACAACCTTATCATTGTAAATAATGATAGTGTTGGCCGTTCCCAGGTCTATTGCTATTTCTTTGGTAAAAAACGAGAAAAGTCCCATATACTTTTATATTAATGTTTAAAATGCCGGATCCCTGTAAAAACCATTGCAATATCATGTTCATTGCAATAATCAATGGAATCCTGATCTCTGATCGATCCCCCCGGCTGGATCACTGCCGTAATTCCTGCCTTATCAGCGATCTCAACCGAATCGGCAAAAGGGAAAAAAGCATCAGATGCCATAACTGAAGTATTCAGATCAAAGCCAAACTCTGCGGCTTTAGCAATTGCCTGCTTCAGAGCATCTACCCTGGAGGTTTGTCCAACACCACTGGCAATCAACTGCTTGTTTTTGGCCAGCACAATGGCATTTGATTTTGTATGTTTTACCACCTTGTTGGCAAATAACAGATCCTCATTTTCCCCGCCGGCCGGTACATGCTTTGTCATAACTTTAAAATCTCCGGGTCCCTCTGTTATGGTATCTTTATCCTGAACAATAACACCATTCAACAATGACCGGAATACTTTATCCGGCAATTCCCCGGCTTTTCTTTTCAGTATGATACGGTTTTTTTTAGTTTTTAGTATTGTAAGCGCATCATTATTGTAATCAGGGGCAAGAATGATCTCAAAAAACAGCTTATTGATCTCTTCTGCGGTGGCCTCATCAATTATTTCGTTTGTAATTAATACTCCCCCAAAAGCAGACACAGGATCTCCGGCAAGGGCGTCTTTCCATGCATTTATTAATTCCGGCCTGCTGGCAATGCCGCATGCATTGTTATGTTTTAAAATGGCAAAAGTAGTTTCTGAAAACTCATCGATCAGGCCAATGGCAGCATCCAGGTCCCCCAGGTTATTGTATGAAATTGCTTTTCCGTGCAGCTGTTCAAACACCTGTCCCGGCTTACCATAGAACACCCCCTGCTGGTGAGGATTTTCTCCATAACGAAGAGTGCTGGCCTCATTAAAGCTTAACTTGAAGGCATTCTCGCCACCGTCAAAAAAATTGAATATCGCTGTATCGTAATGAGAGGAAACATTAAAAGCATAAGCAGCGAAGCGTTTTCTGTCTTCCAATTCAGTAGAACCCTCTTTATCTTTTAATAATGATAAGAGTTCAGTATAATGGTCCATTGAGGGCACGATCAGAACGTCCCTGAAATTTTTTGCTGCAGCCCTGATCAGGGAAATACCCCCGATATCTATCTTTTCAATGATTTCGGCTTCATCGTTTGTTGAAGCAAGGGTTTCCTCAAAAGGATACAGGTCAACAATTACCAGGTCAATTTCCGGAATATCGTATTCGGCAAAATGAGCACGGTCAGCCTCAAGATCCCTTCTGCCCAGGATACCACCAAATACCTTAGGGTGCAAAGTTTTAACACGCCCACCCAGTATAGACGGATAAGAAGTAAGGGATTCAACAGTTTTGACATTAATGTTTAAGCCGCTGATAAAATCAAAAGTACCTCCTGTAGAAATCAGCTCGACACCTAAATTATCAAGCTTGGAAACGATCTCTTCAAGACCCTCTTTGTGGTAAACAGAAATTAATGCACTTTTAATTTTTTTCACCCGAAAATGTATTGGTAATGCACTGTGAATGCTGCAAACCCCAAATTTAGTGCATATTTTTAAATATATTACATAACTTTACATTTTGTTTGATCTTCCAGGCCCATGATATTTCTTAAACTTTTACGTGAAAGTTATCTTTTTGCTGTCCATGAACTTCTGGTAAATAAAACCAGGACCACCCTGACGCTTCTTGGTATTACAATTGGGATTTTTTCAATAATAAGTGTCTTAACGGTTTTTGATTCTCTTGAGAGATCAATGATGAAAGGCATTGATTCACTCGGTAGCAATGTATTGTTTATACAAAAGTGGCCATGGGCCATGGGTGGTGATTATCCCTGGTGGAAGTATTATCAACGCCCGGAGCCAACCATGAAAGACCTGAGGGAAATCCAGAAGAGAAGTGTTGCCGCTGAGGGAGCAGCTTTATTTATTGAGGTAAGAAGGAATGTAAATTATCTGAGCAACAGGGTTGAGGGTGTTGATGTGCTTGCCATTACCCATGATTTTGGTAAGATAATGCCTATGGATATTTCCAATGGCAGATATTTCACCCCAATTGAGTCGAACAGTGGAAAAAATGTAATACTCCTGGGTTCAGAGATTGCTGAAAATTTGTTTAATACCCTTGATCCGGTGGGGAGAAAAGTCAAGGTTTTCAATCAGAAACTTGAGGTGATCGGGGTTTTAAAAAAGGAGGGCGAAGACTTGTTCGGGAACACCTCTGACGAACAGGTCATTATACCGATGAATTATGCCCGCACGGTGTTGGATGTCAAAAATATGTCAACCACCATTATTGTGCGGGCCAAGCCATACGTTTCCAATGCTGAGCTTATTGATGAACTAACAGGGATTGTAAGGTCCATTCATAAACTAAAGCCATCGGCTGAAAACGATTTTGCGATCAACGAAACCGATATTATCACACAGCAGTTCGATCAGCTTTTTGGTGTCATTGCGCTTGTTGGGTGGATCATTGGTGGATTTTCGCTGATCGTAGGGGGGTTCGGGATCGCCAACATCATGTTTGTTACGGTAAGGGAAAGAACCAACATTATTGGCATTCAGAAATCGCTCGGGGCCAAGAACTTTTTTATACTAATTCAATTCCTTTTCGAAGCAATCTTTCTTTCTCTTATTGGTGGAAGCGTAGGTTTGATACTGGTATTTGCAGGTTCCTATGTTGCTACAAACGTACTGGGGTTTGAGGTTATATTAACCTGGAATAAGATCATTATCGGGATTGTCACCTCTTCAGTGATCGGACTCATTGCCGGGTATATACCGGCCCTGATGGCTTCCAGGCTTGACCCTGTTGAAGCTATGCGCATGAACGCATAAAAAAAGCACCCCGAAAGGTGCTTCTGTGTATTGATTGTGTCTTTCAATGTATTTTAATAGAAGTATCTCCTGAAATCCTCAACCACGGCATTATGCTCAAGGGCCTTGTAATGGAGGTTGTTATTAAGGAATGATTCAAAATTTACTGATTTCTGATTTATGTAGGAAGTATAATTCTCTAACTCGGGAGCAACATATACCTTATCCAATTGAGCAATAAACAAAGCCCCGTTACCCTCAATAACACCGGAGTTTTC
>DAOVZP010000363.1 GCA_030635045.1 Bacteroidota bacterium
GAGATGGAGGAAGTGCAAAACCACCTTGAACACCTCATCGACTACAGTATTAACTATTTCAGGCAGATCAAGAAGAAATTTGGCAAAGGGAGGGAACGTAAGACAGAGATCAGGAATTTCGATACCATAGAGGCAACAGCTGTTGTGGCCTCCAACCAGAAACTATATCTCGACAGGGAAGAAGGCTTTGCCGGTACTGCACTCAGGAAACATGAGTACATCTGCGACTGCTCCGATATCGATGATATCATTATATTCAAGGCTGACGGCACATGTATTGTTACAAAGGTGGCAGTCAAGACTTTCGTTGGAAAAGATGTGTTACATATTGCTGTTTTTAAGCGGGGCGACGACCGTACCATTTACAACATGGTTTACAGGGATGGGAGGCAGGGTAAGTATATGGTGAAAAGGTTTCCTGTTATGGGGATCACCCGCGACAAGGAATATTCCCTTACCAAAGGGACGGCAGGTACAAAGGTTCATTATTTCACTGCCAACCCTAATGGGGAGGCTGAAGTGATCAGGATCGTGCTGAGGCCAAACCCGAAGTTGAAGATCACCTCCCTGGAGTTTAATTTCAGCTCACTTGCTATCAAGGGCCGGGGAAGCTACGGGAATATCCTCAGTAGAAAACCGGTAAAAAGTATTGTCAAGAAAGAAGAAGGCGTGTCAACCCTGGGTGCCAGGGATATATGGTTTGACGACACAGTGAAACGCCTGAATGTGGCGGAAAGGGGTACATACCTCGGTGCTTTCATGGGCGATGATAAGATATTAACGATCAGTAAGTCGGGAAGCTACCGCCATTATAAATTTGACCTTAGCAACCATTTCGATGAGGACATGATGCTCATTGAGAAGTTTGATTCCCGCAAGGTGATGACGGCAGTGTTCCGGGATGCAGGAAAGGGGTCGGTATATGTGAAAAGGTTCCACTTTGACGAAAGTGAAAAGAAAACGAGTTTCATAGGCGATCATTCTGATTCAAAGCTGCTTGCATACAGCCTGGACTATCTTCCTGTGCTGCAGGTGGTATTTGATACAAAAGCAAATGGAAAACCCATCGATAAGCTGACGCTTGAGGCTGCAGAATTCATTGGGATCAAAGGCTATAAGGCAAGAGGAAAGCGACTCACAACCTTTGCGATAAAAGATGTTAAGTTCCTGGACCCGCTGCCCTACGAGCATCCGGAGGAGGAGATAACCAATGAATCGGAAGAGAATGAAACCGATGTGCCTGCAAAAGATGATAAGGTGAAGGGCGTTGTGAAACCCAAAGAAAAAACAAAGCCCGAGAAGAAAACGGAAGACGATCCGGAGGATGACAGACAGATAAAACTTAAGCTTTAATAATTTTTGATCGAAAAATAAGACCCATGGTGAAAAATACAGATAATAAGGTGCTGGAGATCACTCCTGATGTACATTGGATTGGTGTACTTGATTATGATATTGTCACTTTCGATGTTGTGATGGAGACTGAGTACGGAACTACTTATAACTCCTATTTTATCAATGCCGAAAAAAAGGCCATTGTGGAAACCACAAAGGAGAAATTCTGGGATTCCTATATTGAGAAGATCAGGAGCCTGACAGATCCGGCAGAGATCGAATACATCATCTTCAATCATACGGAACCCGATCATTCCGGAAACCTGATGCGCATGCTTGAACTGGCCCCAAATGCCACTGTGGTAGGAAGTGGAAGTGCCATCAGGTACCTGAACGACATATTTGAACCCGGGTTTAAACACCTGGTGGTTAAGGATGGTGACAGTCTCGACCTTGGCAATAAAACACTTAAATTTATAAGTGCTCCCAACCTGCACTGGCCCGACACAATATATACTTATCTCGAAGAGGATAAGGTGTTGTTCAGCTGCGATTCCTTTGGTTCGCATTATTGCGACGATGCCATGTATGACGATAAAGTGGGTGATTTCAATGATGCATACAAGTATTATTTTGATGTGATCATGAAGCCATTCAGCAAGTTTATGCTTAAGGCAATAGAAAAGATACGCCCCCTCGAGATAAAAGCCATTTGTACCGGACATGGTCCGATACTGCGCAAGGATTGGCGAAAATGGGTTGATCTGTCAGAGAAATATGCCAGGGAAGCCCTTGCTGAGCCTCAGGATAACGTGGTATTCATCCCATATGTTTCTGCTTATCATAAAACAGGCGTTATTGCAGAAAGCATTGCCGCCGGAGTGAGGAAAGTTGAAGGGATGATAGCAGAAACCTGTGATATTGAGACGACCTCAATAGGAGACCTGGATGCCGCCATGGCCAAAAGTACTGCTGTCATAGTGGGATGCCCTACCATCAACCAGAATATACTGTTACCCATTTATAAGCTCTTTGCCGTGATCAATCCTATCAGGGATAAGAAAAAACTGGCAGGAGGTTTTGGCTCATATGGCTGGAGCGGGGAAGGCAAGAAGATCATCGAAACCAATCTCAGAGGCCTTAAGCTTAACTATTTTAAGGATGGTATATTTGTGAGGTTCTCCCCAAGCGATAAAGACCTGAAAGCAGCAGAAGATTACGGGGAAGAACTGGCACGTACGATTGTTGATACGCAGGACTACGTGTAGGCGGTGGGCGGTAGGCAGTAGGCAGTTGACGGTTGACGGTATCCAGCATCCAGCATCCAGTATCATGGCGATAAACAATATAAAAGTACTAAGGCTAATTGTAAGCCTCATGTTGTTCATCTCTTCCTGCTCAGCAGAAAGGAAGATCGCAAAAGAATATATCGCGAATGACTCAACACGGACAGTCCTCGTGATCCC
>DAOVZP010000311.1 GCA_030635045.1 Bacteroidota bacterium
AGGAGTTCTTGATGCCTAGTAGTGGTTAAAGGACGACGTTTGGCGGTTGAATGGCAGGGGATTCATTGTCCATTCCAGATTCTACATTCCACATTCTACATTTCAGCTCAACACTCAACACTCAAAACTCAAAACTCCACCCAACACCCAACACCCAACCCTCAACACCCAAAAAGTATTATCTTTACCACCTTTATTAATAACCGATAAGCCATCATAATACTTTTATGAAAATAACCATCGTAGGATCAGGATATGTAGGATTGGTAACCGGAACGTGCTTTGCTGAAGTAGGCATCAATGTGAGCTGTGTTGATGTTGATGAACAAAAGATTGAAAGCCTGAAAAAAGGCATAGTACCGATATATGAACCGGGACTGGACGCTATGATAAGCCGTAACATTGAAAAGGGAAGGCTGCATTTTACTACTGATCTGTCTTCAACACTCAAGGACTGCGAAGTGATCTTTATAGCTGTCGGCACACCCCCCGAAGAAGATGGAAGCGCCGACCTCAGATACGTAATTGATGTGGCACGCGAAGTTGGAAGGAATATCGATGATTATATACTTGTAGTGACTAAAAGCACCGTGCCTGTCGGGACGGGTGAAAAAATCAGGGCGGCAGTGCAGGAAGAACTGGATAAGCGCGGGAATGGCATTTCATTCGATGTTGCTTCCAATCCTGAATTCCTGAAAGAAGGTGCTGCCATACAGGACTTCCTTAAGCCCGACCGCATCGTGATAGGTACGGAATCAGACAGGGCAGTGAAGATCATGCAAAAGCTCTATAAACCCTTTACGCTTAACGGGCACCCGCTGATCTTCATGGACATCCCATCTGCAGAAATGACCAAATATGCCGCTAACGCCATGCTGGCAACCCGCATAAGCTTTATGAACGAAGTGGCAAACCTGTGCGAGATCATGGGCGCCAATGTGGACATGGTCAGGAAAGGTATCGGCAGTGACCCCCGGATTGGCAATAAATTCATCTACCCCGGGACAGGATATGGTGGTTCATGTTTTCCCAAGGATGTTAAAGCCCTCATAAAATCAGCTCATAAGAATGATTTCGAGATGACTCTGCTGCAGGCCGTGGAATCAGTGAACGACAAGCAGAAAGAGATACTGTATAAAAAGGTAAAAGCCTATTTCAAAGGTGATCTGGAGGGTAGAAAGGTAGCCCTGTGGGGCCTGTCGTTCAATCCACAGACCGACGACATGCGCGAAGCCCCTTCAAGGGTACTGATCAAGTTATTGCTGAATGCCGGATGCGTGGTCTCAGCATACGACCCCGTAGCATTGAAAGAAGCAAAAAGGCTGCTGGGGGACAGTATAGAACTGCTTGATGACCAGTATGATATTTTGCAGGATGCTGATTGCCTGCTTCTGGTCACAGAGTGGAAGGAATTCAGGGTGCCTGATCTCAAAAAGATGAAAACCATGATGAAAAACCCTGCTATATTTGACGGAAGGAACATCTACGATAAAGATGAGCTGACAGGCGCAGGATTTTCATATTTCGCCATCGGCAAATAGTACCAAATACTCTCTCAATGAAGAAAAAGAAAATACTTGTTACCGGAGGCGCAGGATTCCTGGGGTCACACCTCTGCGAAAGGCTTCTCAATGATGGCCATGAGGTCATCTGTCTCGATAATTTCTTCACGGGAAGCAAAAAAAATACCCTGCACCTGATGGACAACCCCTTCTTCGAGGTCATCAGGCATGATATCACAATGCCTTTCTTCATTGAAGTGGATGAGATATACAACCTGGCATGTCCGGCCTCCCCTATCCATTACCAGTTCAATCCCATCAAAACGATCAAAACATCAGTATCCGGAAGCATAAATATGCTTGGACTGGCAAAAAGGATCAAGGCAAAGATATTGCAGGCTTCTACCAGCGAAGTATATGGTGACCCGCAGGTTCATCCACAAACCGAGGACTACTGGGGGCATGTAAATCCGATCGGGTCAAGAGCATGCTACGACGAAGGCAAGAGGTGCGCAGAAGCCCTTTTTGTAAACTACAGGAAACAGAACAATGTCAGGATCAAGATAGCCAGGATCTTCAACACTTACGGCCCCAGGATGGACCCGGAGGATGGCAGGGTTGTGTCCAACTTTATCATGCAGGCCCTCAAAGGCGAAGATATCACCATCTATGGCACCGGCGAGCAAAGCAGGAGTTTCTGCTATGTAGACGACATGATAGAAGGACTTATACGTTTGATGAATACCGATGATAGTTTCACGGGGCCGGTTAACCTGGGGAACCCCAACGAAATGACTATGCTGGATCTGGCATCTATGGTAAAAGACCTCTCGGATTCAGGATCAGGGATATCATATAATGAGCTTCCCGAGGATGATCCCATGCAGCGCCAACCTGATATCAGCCTGGCAAAAAAGACACTCGGCTGGGAGCCTTCAACCATTTTACGGGAAGGCTTAAAAAGAACAATCGATTATTTCAAAAAACTGCAGGCGGAAGGCTAAGGGATGAAAGTACTGGTGACAGGAGCAAACGGACAACTGGGCTTGAGCCTTCAAGCGGAAAGCAATGCATATCCCGGCTATGAATTTCTGTTTACAGACATTGAGGACCTTGATATAACAAGCTATGATGCCGTTGAGAAACTAGTACTCTCTTTTAATCCTGAGGTTCTGATCAATTGCGCTTCCTATAATGCTGTCGATAAGGCAGAGGACGAACCCTTGCTGGCCCTCAACATCAATGGGAAGGCAGTACAGAAGCTGGCAGGGCTGGCCCGTAAGCATAGTTTTGGATTGATCCATATCTCCACCGATTATATTTTTGACGGCAAGAAAGGCAGCCCCTATACAGAACTTGACGAACCGCATCCACAATCGAAGTATGCCCATTCCAAGTTCATTGGTGAACAGGCAATCCATACCGCCCGACCGAATGCCGCCATCATCAGGACCTCCTGGCTCTATTCCGAATATGCCCACAATTTCGTAAAAACCATTCGGAAACTTGCCCTGGAAAGGGATGAACTCAGGGTGGTCAGCGACCAGCTGGGAACACCCACATATGCCGGCGACCTGGCCGAAGCCATTTTTGTTGTCCTGGGTAAAGTGAATAATTTCAATGGGGTGATGACATATAATTATTC
>DAOVZP010000323.1 GCA_030635045.1 Bacteroidota bacterium
GTTGGCAGAAAATGATCAAAGCCCAGGATATCCTTAATGGCTTCCTTCATCTTGAAATATGATGATGCCCCTGCATAGCTTTCATCGCCCAGCATCATCTCCGACCACTGCCGATCACTCATGGCGCCGGTACCCGAATCAGTCAGCAGGTCAATAAAAACCTGCTCGCTCCTCAAATTAAACAGGTTATACTTCGCATCTTTTATCCATGCTTCACGCTCAAAGCCTTTGCTTTTCTTTATGGACTCAACCATCTTGATCTTATAGGATTCAGCATAGGGTAGCTTCATAATGCAATGATTTTACAATAATTCAATAATCAAAGAAATCACTTAGGGTTTATGCATTAATATAGCCGTCGCGGTCTTTTATGTTCAGGTACCGCTTAACAGAAAGGATATTCAGGCAGCTAACCAATTGAGAAGTATGTTGTTAATTATGGTTCAAATATATAAAATAAATTTAAGTTTTGAGTTATATATGTTAAATTATTTTGGAATATAATCCATAATTCAAAACCCAACACTCAACACCAAACACTCAAAACTTAAAACTATCATCAATTTTTGTAATTTCACGGCCATAAATTACAGCCATGAAAAAGATTATCCTGCTGATGTTGCTTGCGCTGACTACCGGCGTGCAGGCCCAGTTCAAAGACCATTTCAAAAATAAAACACTGCGGGTCGATTACATCCACTCTGGAAATTCCGTTGAAGAATATTACGAATTCGACACCCTTTACACAGAGAAATACTGGGGCGGGCCAAAGACCAATCTTATCGATAAGTTCAATTACGGCAATTATAAATTTGAGATCTACGATGCAGAAACCAATGAATTGCTTTATTCCCGCGCTTATTCATCACTATTCAGGGAATGGCAGGCTACCCCGGAAGCCGAAGGTAGTTGCAAGGCCTTTGATGAAACTGTCGTCTTACCGTATCCGAAAAGCCCTGTGAACATCGTCTTCTACAGCCGAAATAAAGACCTGAACTGGGATAAGGAATTTATTCTTCCACTAAATTCGAAGACAAGGGATGTTAAAAAAAACAAGCGAAATAAATTCAGGAAGTCGAAGATACATTATTCCGGGAAACCCAATCAGAAGCTGGATATTGTGATCATTGCCGAGGGATACACGAAAGGGGAAATGGAAAAACTTGCAAACGACTGTGAACGCTTTAAAGGGTATATCCTGGAATCGGAACCATACAAGCAAAACAAGGATAAGATCAACATTTGGGCAGTGAATTCCATATCGGAAAATAGCGGCACCGACATCCCTGGTGAAGATATTTTGAAGAATACGGTGGTTGGTACCAATTTTTACACCTTCGGCTCAGAAAGATACCTCACCACTGAAGACATAAAGAGTGTGAGGGATGTAGCTGCCAATGCCCCTTATGACCAGATCTTCATCCTGGTGAACCATGAAAAATACGGTGGTGGTGGCATCTATAATTTCTATAGTCTTGGCACCAGCGATAATCCTGCCGGAGATTTCCTGTTTCAGCATGAATTCGGCCATGCCTTTGCCGGGCTGGGAGATGAGTATTATTCATCTGATGTTGCTGTAGAAGATTTCTACCCACTTGATGTTGAACCCTGGGAACCAAACATCTCTACCCTGGTGGATTTTAACAGCAAATGGCAAAACATGGTCCGCCTGGACACACCGGTCCCAACACCCGCTACGGAAGAATTTGAGAATACTATTGGAGTGTATGAGGGCGGTGGATATGTAGCCAAAGGAGTTTTCCGCCCATACATCGACTGCACCATGAAGTCAGTGAAGTATGATGCGTTCTGCCCGGTGTGTAAAAGAGCCATTCAAAGGGTGATTGATTTTTATGCGGAATGATGCTGGATACTGGATGAGATTCCTCTCCCGAGGACTCGGGACGGGATAAGTTCCTCTAAAGCTTTAGGCGGCAGGTGGTCGGGTTTTACCCTTTTCCAGTGTTACTGACTTTGTACTTAATACTTTCTTTCATACTTTTGTACTTTAAAATGCATAACAAGCATTTTTGTGCTACTAATCAGTAACTTAGCTTAGACTTTAATAAATACAGATATGTTAGAAAACCTTTCAGAATTACGTGAGATCGTAAAAAAAGCGCCAAAGAAAAAGCTTGTTGTGGCTGGGGCCCATGATGAGCACTCCCTGGGAGCCATTGTGAATGCAACCAAGATGAAGATCGTGGATGCCATGCTCGTGGGAGATAAAGAAAAGATCTATCGTATCAGCGACAAACTGGAACTTGATCTCTCCAAGATGGAGATCATCGATGAGCCCAACCTCAGCGAATCCGTGGCCAAATCTGTTAAGCTGGTCCATTTCGGCGATGCCGACATCCTGATGAAAGGAAATGTTGGGACGGCTGTCCTGCTGCGAGCTATTCTCAACAAGGAGTGGGGTCTCAGGCAGAATGAAATTCTTTCGCACATTGCCATCTTCGAGGTGCCTGCTTACCACCATAAGCTGATTGCCCTAACCGATGTGGCTATGAACATCGCACCGGCACTAAGTGACAAGGTCAACATCCTGAGAAATTCCATCGAGTTCCTGCACAAACTCGGAATCGAAGAGCCAAAGATCGCAGTGCTGGGAGCAGTGGAGCTTGTCAACGAAATGATGCCTGCCACCCTGGATGCAGCATTACTTTCAAAGATGGCTGACCGCGGAGAGATCCCCAATTGTCTTATCGATGGGCCCCTGGCATTCGACAATGCCATCTCTGCTGAAGCTGCAGAACATAAGGGGATCAAGAGTAATGTGGCCGGAATGGCCGACCTGCTCCTCCTTCCAGACATTGAAGCCGGTAATATGCTTTATAAAGCATTTATCTTCTTTGCCAATGCCAAGGTTGCAGCAAATATTCTCGGAGCATCAGCACCCATTGTGCTTACATCAAGATCAGACTCGGAAGAATCAAAACTTGACAGCATTTGCCTGGCAGCTGCCGTTCAATAAGCACATTAAAATAGTGGAAATGGAAAACATTCTGATCCTTGCCATCAATCCCGGTTCAACATCAACAAAA
>DAOVZP010000307.1 GCA_030635045.1 Bacteroidota bacterium
ATATCTGTGTCTCTGCAGGCTTCCATACTACAACATTACCCATGAGTGCGGGTGCTGCAGGCAGGTTTGCAGCAATAGAAGTGAAATTAAATGGTGTGATGGCATAAACGAAGCCTTCAAGCGGCCGCTGTTCCACACGGTTCCAGACACCTTTAGAGGAAACAGGCTGCTCCTTATATATCTGAAGCATGAACTGCACATTGAACCTGAAGAAGTCAGCCATCTCACAGGCTGCATCAATCTCTGCCTGGTAAACATTCTTTGACTGGCCAAGCATGGTGCTTGCATTGATCTTATCCCTGTATGGCCCTGCGATGAGGTCTGCCGCCTTCAGGAAGATGGATGCACGGTGATCCCAGGGCAGTGACTGCCAGGATTGCCTGGCTTCCAGTGCCGCATCAATGGCCATGTGTACATGACGGGCATCACCCATATAATAATGTCCCAGCGTATGCTTATGGTCATGAGGTGGATGGATGCTCAGCTTATTATCAGTCCTCACTTCCTTCCCTCCTATGATCATAGGGATATCCCGTGTTATTGACTTAAAATCATTGATAGTTTCCTTTAAGCTTTTTCTTTCTCGACTGCCTGGGGCATAGTCATTTACCGGCTCATTATATGCAGCCGGAACATCAAAAAATCCTCGTACCATCTTTTATAGATTTATTGTTATAATTAGAGTTTTCATCATGAGATAGAACAGCCTTACTGTGGATAATATCTCAAAAATGCTTATATTTGCAATACCGATCAAAAAATAACTCTAACCGATTGATTTACACTTGTTAATCTGACGAATTCGGTTTTTTTTCATCCAGTACACCTATGCTAAAGCTTCGGTGTACAAATATCTGATATAACAAACAGCAATGTTATTTGTTTAGTTTTTGATAGGTGAATTGCAAAGGTATCTGATATGACTTTGAACAAACTACAGGCTTTACTCGATCTGCTACTTACAGAGAACAAGTTTTTACGCGAAAGCATTCAACAGTCTGATTCAGGCGATGATTTTAAGGTTGCTGTCAGGCAATGGGTGGAAAATTACTCTAAAGAACGTCCCCACCTTAATAAGTGTTGCGAATCAGGCGAGCTCAGGCGCGATGATTTCAGTAAGTTGAATTGGAAAGATGTTGCTGCCCTGCGGATGATGGATTATCTTGATCATGCCGGCATCATAGTGCAGGATCCCAGCATCAGCAAAAAGGAGGTGATCTCCGATCCCTTTGGTCAGATATATGAAGCCGTTAAGACCGGCAAATATGAGTTCCGGGTTGATTTTGTTATGGACATGATCATGCTTTTCCGCCAGTTCAGCGGAAAGCTGAAGAAAAGTGTTCCAACGAAAGAAAAGGTTATGGAATGGATCGACAGGCATCCATCCGGACTTGATCCTGAGATCGTGGCCATCCGGAATGAGAGCAGGGACAGGATCATCCGCAAGTTCATTGACATGATGGATAAAGGGCGGATCAATGATGCAAAATTCTTTTTCGAGCCCGGCATGTCGAAGCACGATAAGTATTCCACCATGATGAAATGGTGGCAAACAAGGCTGTTTCACCTGCGCTTTGCCATCCGGGACCCGGAAGTCCTGATCGAGATGCTTGACCATTCACTAGCAAAAAAAAGGATCAGGCAATTGCGTAAAGCCAAAGTGGCAGGAATCCCGACCTTTGTCAATCCATATTACCTTTCCCTGCTGATGGTCGATCCGGAAAAACACCTCAAGGGTAGCGACGAGGCCATCCGGGAATATGTTTTTTACAGCAAGGAACTCGTTGAGGAATTCGGGCATATCGTAGCCTGGGAAAAAGAAGACATTGTGGAGCCCGGCAAGCCCAATGCCGCAGGATGGATACTCCCTTCCAGCCATTCCACACACAGGAGGTATCCTGAGGTTGCGATCATTATCCCCAACAATATGGGCAGGGCCTGTGCAGGGCTGTGTTCTTCCTGTCAGCGCATGTACGACTTCCAGCGCGGGCACCTTAATTTTGACCTGAACCGCCTGAAGCCTAAAACAAGCTGGCCTGAACGCCTGGAACAATTCATGGAATACTTCAGGAATGATTCGCAGCTGCGCGATATCCTTATCACGGGAGGCGATGCCCTTATGGCTTCCGATAAATCACTGGAAGTGGTTCTGGACGCAGTTTATAACATGGCTGTAAAGAAGATAGAGGATAATAAACAACGTCCTGATGGCGAAAAATATGCAGAAATGCGAAGGGTAAGATTAGGCACACGCCTTATTGCATACCTTCCATATCGTGTTTCAAAAGACCTTGGCTCAGTGCTCAGGGACTTCAAAAAGAAGGCCCTGAAGATCGGCATGACGCAGTTCGTGATACAAACACATTTCGAAACTGCTATGGAGGTTACTCCTGAATCCAGAAGAGCCATTGAACGCATGCAGTCGGCCGGATGGATCGTGACCAACCAGCTGGTATTCACTGCCGGGGCTTCGAAAAGAGGACATACCAACAAGTTACGCAAGGTGTTGAATGAGCTGGGCGTGCTTACATATTATACATTTACCGTTAAAGGGTTCAAGGAAAATTCAGCAAACTTTGCCACCAATGAACGTGCAGTGCAGGAACAAATGCAGGAAAAAGTACTTGGCACACTGCCTGATGAATATCTCGATGACATTGCTAATATTGGCCTTAATGCAGAAAACAGCAAGGCTATCCTGGCAAACATCATGAAGAAGGCTAAGCTTCCTTTCCTGGCTCTTGACAGAAATGTCTTAAATCTACCCGGCGTAGGCAAAAGCCTTACATTCAGGACGATCGGAATAACACCAGGTGGGAAAAGGGTGCTTTTGTTTGATCATGACCAGACACGCCGCCATAGCCCCATCATTAAGAAGATGGGCAAGGTGACCATTGTGGAATCAAAGTCCATTATGAAATATATCGAGCAGATGGAAGCCATGGGTGAGGATCCTGCCGAATATGAATCCATCTATGGCTATTCCATTTCCAGGTCCGAAGCGGTCATGCCGGTTTATCAGTACCCGGAATATGAGTTTGGGGTTACTGAGGTTATGACGAATCTGGAGTTATAAGATTTAAGTTGATTCATTGTCCAATCGGCATTTTGCATTCTACATGTACCATTTTCCCTGCACCCTGTACCTTGTACCTTGTACCATTTTTCATGTACCATGTACCAT
>DAOVZP010000250.1 GCA_030635045.1 Bacteroidota bacterium
AGTTTAATGCCGGCTTTTTCCATGATAATATTTCCGGAAAGATCAACCAGCCTCAGCATAATGCAGGTAAGCCCCGGGCTATTGATCTGTATGTTAAGAATATCCGTGGCCGGAACGGGATGGATATCAACAGATATATGCTTATAAGTGTTCAGATCAATACCTGTGCTGCTGATATTATCGTAAACCAGGCTTCTGGGACCACTTAATGCTTTATCTGCATATCCCATAATAACAAGATCCTGATCGTTATCATTGTCCATATCGCCCCAGCAAACAGAAGAGTACATGAGTCCTTCAATGACAGTTGTGTGGTCATTGGAAAACAAGTCTCCCCCGGCATTTCTGTAAAACTCGGATACCGGGAACTCAGCGTAAGGAAACTGTAATCCTGTAACCAGGAAGTCAAGGTCGCCGTCATTATCATAATCTGCCCAATCAATAGTGCCTTCTTCAGTTCCGATTATTTCGATCCCAATGTCGTAGAAGTTTCCCATTGTATTATTCCTGAATATATATACCAGGTTGGTAGGGGAGAGTGGATCCCCTGTCAATAGGATGTCGGTGTATCCGTCATCATCATAATCGCCGAAAGAGACATCGCCTGCACGTAAGGCAGGGAGCCCTGCCTCAATATGTGAAAATACATTCGCTCCGTCATTATGGTAGAGGAATGTGGCTCGGTGCCAGTTACCGCCATCATCATACAATTCACCGGTAGTGATTATGTCCGGGTATTGGTCATTATCGTAATCTGCTATGTCAATACTGGCATTGAAAACAGCCTTTATGCCTGCCTGTATCTCGCTGAACTGCCCGGAGCCGTCATTCAGGTATATTCTGCAAAGCGTAGGGGTGACCCAGGCATTGCCGGGTGTCTCTTTAGCACCGCTGATGATGAGGTCCCTGTCACCATCAAGGTCAAAATCAGCCCATCCAGAACATCCGCTGTAAACACCTTCGATATTTGCCGGTAATTCCGTAAAACTTGTATCCTGGAAAATATATAAGTGCGACTCCGGGAAGAGTGTGTCATTAATTTCCTGAGCACCGGAAAGGAATATGTCCAGGTCGCTGTCACCATCGAAATCACTCCATGAAAGATCCGGAAATAGCAGCTCAGGGAAGCCCGGATCGATCTCAGTATAAACAGAAGCCCCATCATTTCTGTATATCAAGGTTTTTATGCTGTGAGCTTGCCCGCTGATGATGATATCAATGTCACCATCTGCATCGTAATCTCCCAGAAGGACCTTACCCATTGCGAGATCTTCTATCTGTTCAGAAAGGCTCTCATTCAATTGCATAGTATTATTTTGTGCCCGGAGAACTGTCTGATATGAGAGAAATAATATCATGCTGAGGCAAAACGAAATGATTGGAATGTGTTTAGATATATGCGCCGGATGCTTCATTACATCATCTCCTTCCATATCATTTCCATGATCATGGTAGCTTTACCCGGGAGAAAGATATCTGTGATATTGTCCGTATAATTCGATTCTTCGATATTAACTTCAATTATTAAGGCCCCGTTTTCTTTGGCCATATGCGGGATCTGGCTTGCCGGCATCACCTCGCCGGTGGTTCCGATCAAAATAAATACATCAGAATTTCTTGCTGCCTCGATCGATGCCTGGAAAGCATCTGCCGGAATCCCTTCACCGAAAAAGATAAAATCGGGTTTTAAAAGGCCTCCCGTTGCGGGATGCATCGGTGGGATGGCATCCAGGTCAGCATAAGCTGCCGGAAGGGTTTCACCTGTCTTTGTGCATATCAGGGTTTTAGAATTGCCATGAAACTCATGCACAAGCGTATTCCCTGCTTCCTGGTGCAGATTGTCGATATTCTGAGTGATTATCTCTTTCAGGTAACCGGCCTTTTCCATCTCTGCCAAAACTTCATGGGCGCGGTTGGGCCTGGCTTTGTCGAAAGTATCGTAAAAGATCTCTTTTATCACCCTCCAGGATTCTTCCGGGTGTTCAAGGAAATATTGCAACTCCAATAGTTGGGGATCATATTTGTCCCAAAGGCCATCGGCCCCGCGAAAAGGAGGAATCCCGCTTTCCACTGATATGCCGGCCCCGGTGAAAGCTGTTACATGCCTGGCTTTTTTGATAATGTCAGATGCCTTACGTACCCTGCTTTTCAGATCTTCCATCAGTCTTTATCTTTTAGGTGCTTTGTTTTATAATAATGGTGCAGATAAAATAATAACCCACTAAAGAACAGCGGAATGCTGACAGCCATAACAATGCCAATTTGCAAGCTTGTGTCTCTGTAAAAATATGATAAGCCCACGATCACTGTAATGAACATTAGCATGATTCCGCCTTCATGCTCACGATGCCAGGCAAAAATATACCCAAGGATCAAAAATCCCAGTAAAGAGGTATCAGCCGTGGTGTTCGGGTCATTAATTTCAAGCAGGGCAGGAAATACCTTAACAAATAAGTATATGATAAATACAAGGATGCCGGCGATCCCGGTGATCTTTGCGAATGTTCTTAATTGTTTATTTTCCATTTATACTCTTTGGGGCAAAAATAATCAAAATGATCATTCCTGTTCACGCCTGAGTTTTCTTTTTCTGCGCACCCAGAGGAAAAGGGCCGTGGCAATGAAAATAATTAATAGGAGAGGTGCGATGACCTTGGTAAGTGCGGCCCATTTTATATCATCATTAAGCAGTTTGCTGTGCTCGGCATCTGTGTGAGGCGCCATTCCTAATGCTCCTCCCGCCTTTACCAGCATTGCAATAGGAATACTGCCATTCGGGATATCCTGGTGGCATGCCATGCACACACCAACCCTTTCCATCCTGTCCCTGCTTAGCTGTGACAGGGGAGCCGACAGCGGCCAGTGATGGCCAACAGTCTGTAATTGTTTTCCGTCGCGGGTTACGATCTGCGAAAGGTCAAAGCCCAACCCTTCAATGGCATTGAACTGTGCGATCGCATTCCGGCTCAGGACATTGCCCCCGGCATCACGAAGGTCGAGATATCTGTCGGTGCCGTAATCATTCATATAAACGCCACCATTGATGCCATAACCAAGGGTTTTGGGGTTTGTGTGACAGGAGGTGCATTCCCTTGCCTGCCTGCTGCTTGTATGTGGCTGGGCAGGTGTCATGTCGATACCTCTTTGACCGTCTTCGCCGCCATTTTCCATGTAAGGAGGGGTGCGCCAGATCTTGTTTTCAGCCAGTAGCTCCCCATCGGTCCCGATCACAGTGGTGATCTGCTGGCAGCCTGTAATCAGCGGGCCGATACGGCCTTCCCCGTTAATACCTAATATGGGATCTTCCCAGCGGATGTAAGTCCTGCCTTCAGTAGCCTTGCCTGCTTGCTTTTGAAAGCCTCCCTTGCCCGGGCAGGTTTGTGCTGTCTCGCCATTTTTGAAGTGCATAGCACCGGTTTTAAGCCAGTCTGTGCTCTTAAGGCCATTGGAATAATCAACCCGTATATGGCAGCCATAACATTGTGGCGCCCAGGTGGAATGGCAGGCGTAGCACTCCATCTTTTCGAGGTGGATGCCAATATTCACCATGGCCGTACCGGCCTTTACAGGATTTATCCAGTCATCATTATCATTGATATTTTTCAATACCGGGACCCGGAAATCAAGCCCGCTGGCAGAGTGAAGGAGCACGGCATCACCATCCCTGACCACATTGCCAAAGGGGTTTCCACGTGCACTCAACAAATAACCGCTGCGGGCAGGATAAGCTGTTGAAAACCTTTGCTGTTCATATAATAGCTCCGTTGTGGTTCCCCGTTCACTGCCTTCTGCCCCTATGCCAAATTC
>DAOVZP010000372.1 GCA_030635045.1 Bacteroidota bacterium
CTTCAGGATAGATATTTTCACCGCTTGATCCCACTATCATATTTTTCAGCCGTCCCTTGATGTACAAATAGCCTTTATTATCAAATGATCCAAGGTCACCGGTTTTGAACCAGCCATCCTCAGTCAGCACTTCTGCAGTGACCTCCGGATCGTTATAATATCCCATCATTACATTAGGCCCCCTGGCCCATATCTCACCTTCACCGCTTTTGCTGTCAGGCTCGTTGATCTTGATTTCGACGCCGTCAATAGCCGGGCCTGTTGATTGCAAACTTCCATCCCCGGGGTTTGCTCCTGCCAGCAATGGTGATGTTTCGGTAAGCCCATACCCGATGGCATAGGGAAATTTAGCATCGATAAGGAATTGCTCTACAGTCCTGTCTAATTTGGCACCACCGATACCAAAAAATTTCAATTCTCCGCCAAAGCTTTTCATCAGCTTTTTACCTGCTGCACGATGAAGGAGTTTACGTATAAAACTGATCTTGTACATCGTTCTCAATACAGGTGATTTTGTCAGCTTCGGACGCACCCGCAACTTGAATATTTTTTCAATGATCAATGGCACTGAAAGCATAATCGTAGGCCTTACTTTCGCCATGGCCGGCAATAAAACGGATGGCGTAGGGGCCTGTGGCAGATAATACGTGCATCCACCTCCAATCATGGGAAGGATGAAGCCAAGAGTGTTTTCCAATACATGTGACATCGGAAGTATGGAAAGCATTCTGTCGCCGACTGAAATATTCTGCAGTTTCTGTGAAGCCATGGCATTGGAACAAATATTCTTATGGCTCAACATGACACCTTTGGATTTCCCGGTGGTGCCGGAAGTATAGATAATGGTCGCCATATCATCCTCGGCCACCAGTGAATTATCAGGAACCAAAGCATCAGACAGTTCAGTATCAGTCTTAAAAACAGAAAAATCTTCAATCCTGACACACAGGCTGATGCCCTTGCAATCAAGATGCTCTATTTTGCCACGAAGCTTATCGGATACAAAGATGCCTTTGGCACCGGCATGCTTTAAGATATGCTCAATTTCGTTTTCATGAAAGTCGGGCAAAATCGGAACAACAACAGCACCAAGAAAAGTTATTGCCAGGTATGAGATTCCCCAGTTGGGCATATTCACACTGAGTATAGCGAGTTTATCGCCTTTTTTGACCCCGTGTTTGCTTAAGAGGACCTTCAGTTTATCAATCTCTGAGTTTACCTCATCAAATGTGAGAGGCTTTTCATCAACGAACGACAGAAAGTCGGCCTGTCCGTAATTCTTTACCGATTCATCAAAGAGTGCGGGAAAAGTAAGTTTTAGTTCATTTTTCATAGTACAGTATTATTCTCGCTAAAGTAATATTAAAATATTTATATGTTTCATAAAATTTTATTAATCAGTGGATTTTGAGCTTTGATGATAGTTATAAATGGCTTCGTTTACGTGCATTAACACGCTTGCGGATATTTCATACCTTTAAAAGCTGAATGCAATTGTATTAATGTATATGAGATGAGGATTTTTTTTGTTTTTTCATTTTCTGTTATAATCTTTACTGCCTGCTCACCGGGCCCGGCACCGGATGAGGCCAAAGCTGTTAAACCCGGAGCAGTGACTTTTATCTCTTCTGATTATGATTTAATACATGCCTGGAACTGGGCAAAAGAAACAGCTCTTTCCTATGCCCATAACGAAGACCCGGTAGGTCCGTGGTACGAGGCAGCATTGCCCGGAAGGGAAGCATTTTGCATGCGCGACGTATCACATCAGACTACCGGCGGAGCAGTATTGGGCCTGAGTGAACATAATAAGAACATGCTCTTCCGCTTCGCGGAGAATATAAGCGAATCAAAAGACTGGTGCAGCTACTGGGAGATCAACAAGGACAATGTGCCGGCAGAGGTCGATTACAGGAACGACAAGGATTTCTGGTATAACCTCCCGGCCAACTTCGATGTTGTAGATGCCTGTTTCAGGATGTTTTTGTGGACCGGCGACAGTGCCTATGTCAAAGATCCGGTATTCGTAAACTTTTATGAAAAAAGCCTGAATGAATATGTTGACAGATGGGATCTTGCGGCAGACAGGATCTTCAGCAGAAAGCGGATCATGAATCTACCGGAAGGTGCAAGCCCCGAAAATCATCATTATTATGATAAAAGAGGGATTCCGGGTTATCACGAAGGTGCCGGGGGTAAGATGCAGGTGGGCATCGACCTGCTTGCGGCACAGTATGCAGCCAATAACTGGTATCATTACCGCCTTCATTCCAACAGTGAATCCTCCGTATGGCTGGATGAAGCCAATAAGATTGACTCCATAATCCAAAATGTTTTCTGGGACCCGGAGAAAAAAGAATTTAAGATCATTATGTATGAAGACGGCAGCTTTGACTATACCGTTGGCCCGGGACAGGATTTTTCACATTCCCTGCTGCACTTCAATGCACTGGATGATATGGAAATGATCAACAGTATCCTCGACAGGTACAGCCGCAACAAGGATGACTATATCATTGAGCTGGCTTCCCATCTGCCCGACATCTTTTTCAGGCATGGCAGGCCGGAGGATGGCATTTATATGTTAAAATACCTCACTGACAGCAACACACACAGAAGGGAATACCCTGAAAACCCATTTTCCGTAGTAGGAGCATTCATTCCCGGTCTTATGGGAGTTACAGCTGATGCGCCCGGAAACTTCATC
>DAOVZP010000004.1 GCA_030635045.1 Bacteroidota bacterium
ACATTGGTTGAGTTGGTTGAATTGGTTACATTGTTAAATGGCTAAATGGCTAAATGGTTAAATGGCTACTGGACAACTCCAAACTTTAGTTCACTCCAAACTTTAGCTCACTTTAGGCACTTGATACAGGTTGAATTGGTTGAGTGCAAAAGTAAGAATTTTCAATTGATGGTGGAAGCCAAATATTAATTAAATTTGCTTTCACCTGAATTGATATGCAGTTTAACCGGCCCGATAGCACAGAACAAATAAATGTGGAGTTTTCTGTCACTGATTCCACAGCTATGGTTTTGGCTGACAGTATGCCGGCAGATACTGAAATTGAAGCCTTTAAGTCGCTTTTTAAAACTGAAGTAAAAGTTACGCCACTTAAGGAGGAGCCACTGCCGGAGCAGGTACATCCGGTTTGGCTTCCTATGATACTGCTCGTATGTTTTATCCTCCTGGCATGGGGCAGGCTGTTTTTTAGAAGACGGCTTGACATGATCTTCAGGGCCGTTTTTGCAAAGAACTATGCCAATCAACTGATCAGGGAAGGAGATATTTTCAACGAACGAATAGGCCTTATCCTCTTTTTTAATTATATCAATATGATGGCACTGTTTGTTTACCTTTCGCTGCCATTACTGAATATCAAGGTGCCGGACTTTCCGCCCTTCATCCTGTACCTGATACTGGCCGGTTCCTTCCTGGGATTATGGGCTTTTAAAGTCATTGTTGTAAGGCTGCTCTCAGTCCTTTTCAATACGCTTGAGTATTCACGAGACCTGCTGGCCAACCTGTACATTTATAATTTATTTGCCGGGATCATCATGCTACCTGCCATTGCATGCATGGCATATGCAGATGCAGAGCTGTTCTTTTACATAATACTGGCAATCATACCCTTAGTATATCTTCTAAGAATAATACGGGCTGCTGCCATAGGATTTACAGTCATAAAATTTTCCGTATTTCATTTATTATTGTATCTTTGCACCCTCGAAATTTTACCATTGATCGTTCTGGCTAAAATATTGATGTGAAACATGATCCTATAAAATTATAGGACTGGGAATTGAAAGAATTGTTCGTTTCATTAAAATTAGGTGCAACAGTGAAAATAAAAAACATACTTGTATCACAACCCGAACCCGCTGATCTGGAAAAATCTCCATACGGAGAGCTTGCCAAAAACTTCAACCTGAATATAGACTTCAACAAATTTATCAAGATCGAAGGTGTATGTTCAAAAGAATTCCGGCAAAACCGCCTGCAGCTTTTAGACTTTACTGCCGTAATCTTTACCAGCAGAAACTCTGTTGATCATTTCTTCCGGCTTGCCAAAGATTTAAGGGTAGAGATACCCGACACCATGAAGTATTTCTGTATTTCAGAATCAACAGCTTTTTATTTGCAGAAATATGTTCAATATCGCAAACGCAAGATCTTTCACGGGAAGCAAAGCTTTGAACAGCTGATGGAACTCATCAAAAAGCATAAAGATGAGAAATATCTCCTGCCGTGTTCTGATATTCATAAAGCAAGCATGACCAAAATGCTTGATGAGCAAAAGATCGATTATGAGAAAGCTGTTTTTTACAAAACACTGGCCAGCGATCTTTCCCATCTTGATATTAAGGACTATGACATGCTGATCTTTTTCAGCCCGTCAGGTGTTAAATCACTTGTGAAGAATTTCCCGGAGTTTAAGCAAAATTCCACTCTCATCGCTGCTTTTGGGCCTACAACCGGCAAGGCGGTAAATGAAGCAGGACTTAAACTAAACATTTCTGCTCCCACCAAAACAGCTCCATCCATGACCATGGCCATTGAGCAATTTATTCATAAAATGAACAAAAAGTAGGTAGTGGAAGTTTATAAAATATAAATCAAATCATCAAAAGGGGGTAGTTGCACTTATCCCCTTTTTTATGCAAAAAAGATTTATTCACATTAATTAAGGTATTAGCTCCGTGCAACCATTAAGGATATGAGGCAAACTTTCAGGAAAGAAGAGCGATTAAAAAGCGGCAGGGTGATCAAAATGCTTTTTTCCCATGGGAATACTTTCTTGCTTCATCCTTTCAGGGTTAACTGGATAAGCAGTGCAGGAGAAAGTAAATATCCGGCACGTGTCCTTGTTGGCGTTTCGAAGAAAAATATTAAAAAGGCCAGCGAACGCAATCACTTGAAAAGGCTCTGCAGGGAAGCCTACAGGAAAAATAAATACCTGCTCTACGATTACCTGGAGGGCCGCAATGTTAACTGTGATTTCTCGATGATATATATCGGCAGGTCCAAACCCGATTATACAACAGTCGAAAAGAAAATAATCCTGCTCCTTGAACGTTTAATATCAGAATTGGATTTACAACCGGCAGAAAATAAAACATTATGAGATCAATGACTTTTTTCAGATACCTCTTTCTCCTCATATTTGTGTTCAGTGCATTTACAATAAGCAGCAGGGGACAAAACGAAAACAACTTTGAAATTTCCAAGAACCTTGAAATATTCATCTCCCTGTACAATGAGCTCAATAAGAACTATGTAGATGAGATCAACCCCGGAGAGCTTATGGTCACAGGTATTGAATCTATGCTCAATACCCTGGATCCTTACACTGTCTATATTCCTGAATCAGAGATAGAAGATTACCGGATGATCACTACCGGCCAGTATGGCGGCATCGGCTCACTTATACATAAAAATGGCTCTTATGTGGTAATTTCCGAGCCCTACGAAGGATATCCGGCCCACAAAACCGGGCTGCTTGCAGGCGACCGCGTACTTTATATCAATGGTGAAGATATGCTGAATAAGCCTTCTGATGAAGTAAGCAAATTCCTTAAAGGCCAGCCCGGAACCAGTGTGAATATCATCGTTGAAAGAGATGGAGAAGCTGAGCCCCTCAGCTTTGAGCTTAATCGGGAAAACATTACCATCAAAGACATCCCCTATTACGGTATGTTGAATGAAGATATAGGATATATTAAGCTCACAGGGTTTACACAGCAGGCAGGCAATGCGGTAAAAGAAGCCCTCGTAGACCTCAAAAACGAGTATGAACCAAAAGGTATTATCCTTGACCTGAGAAACAATGGCGGCGGATTGCTTGCTGAAGCGGTAAACGTCACTAACATTTTTGTTGAAAAGGGCCGCCTGGTAGTAAGCACAAAAGGAAAAGTCAAAAGCAGGAACCAGGATCATCACACCCGTTTCAACAGCATCGATACCAAGATCCCCCTGGTTGTGCTGGTAAATGCCCACAGTGCATCTGCTTCAGAGATCGTAGCCGGAGCCATACAGGACATGGACCGCGGTGTTGTTCTGGGGCAGCGCTCCTTTGGCAAGGGACTTGTTCAGAATGTAATACCGCTGAGCTATAACTCACAAGTGAAGGTTACCGTTGCAAAGTATTATATCCCTTCGGGAAGATGCATACAGGCCATCGACTATTCCATGAAAGATGATGACGGCCACTTTACCAAGATACCCGACTCTCTCGTTAACGAGTTCAGTACCCAAAACGGACGGCCTGTCTTCGATGGTGGTGGCATCGAACCCGATATCTGCATGCAGCCCCGAAAATACAGCCAGATACTTTCAAGCCTGTTCACCAAGTTCCTCATATTTGATTATGCGACCAAATATGTTATGGCGCATCCTGAAATTGATTCCCCGGAGGAGTTTCAGGTTGATGATGAAATGTATAACGATTTCATCACTTTCCTTAGCGATAAGGATTATGACTATACTACAGCGGCTGAGCGTAGTTTGAAGGCATTAAAAGAATCTGCAGTTGATGAAGGCTATTATGATGCCGTCAAGGAACAATACGAAGCCCTGAAAGTCGCTATCATGCACAGCAAGGAGGAGGATCTCCTCACCTACCGGAATGAGATCAGCGAGATATTGAAAATGGAGATCGTAACACGCTATTACTATCAGGAAGGCAAGATCAGGGCTTCCCTCAGCAGCGACCCCGATATTAATCGTGCCATCCGGATCCTGGAAGAACCGGCAACATATCAATCAATTCTTGA
This sequence comes from Bacteroidota bacterium, assembly GCA_030635045.1. Classification (GTDB taxonomy): domain Bacteria; phylum Bacteroidota; class Bacteroidia; order Bacteroidales; family B18-G4; genus B18-G4. The sequence goes on from DAOVZP010000004.1 coordinate 4,029, forward strand.
AGGCACATATTCAGAAGAAAATGCCTCAGGCAAGGTTCTAAAGGAAAATGGCAAGGGTTGATGTAACAGTTTGATGCATTTTTCTGTATAATACACTGATTATTATAAGAATGATGACCCAAAAAAGCATACAAATAGCAGTTGAAGAGTATAAATCCATGGCAGACCTGCCGGAGGCGGACCTCATATTGATGAAATTGGCTGAGGAGACGTTGAATGCTGCTTATGCAGCTTATTCTCATTACAGGGTCGGTGCTGCTTTACGGCTTTCGAATGGCAAAATACTGACAGGAAACAACCAGGAGAATGCTGCTTATCCCTCCGGCTTGTGCGCGGAAAGGGTTGTCATGTTCTACGCTAAATCTCAATTCCCTGATGAAAATATTGAAGCCATTGCCATAAGTGCCAGGTCTGAGGACTTCACGATCGAGGAGGCAGTCTCCCCCTGCGGAGCATGCCGGCAGGTGATGGCAGAATACCAGATACAGCAAAACAGTCCCATTCGTGTTGTCATGAAAGGTGAAAAAGGGCCGTTGCTGGCAGTAAACTCCATTAAAGCATTACTGCCTCTAATGTTCCATGCTGAAGAATTAAAAAGAAAGGGCTAAGATGGACCTTGTATCCTCTCAAATTTGCAAAACCGGCGATATTGGCATCTATAACAACCTCTTCGGAGGCAAGTTGCTTGCCTGGCTTGATGAAGCAGGAGGAACATACTCTGCTTCCGTTTGCTGCACACCATATATGATCACCCTTAAGATGGATGAGGTCGTCTTTAAAAAACCTGTAAAGGTGAACGATCATATCCGTATTTATGGCGAAGTAAACAGAATGGGGAATTCCTCTCTTACGATTAACCTGGAAGCCAGAAGGTTCAACTTTTCATCACATAAGGAGGAACTCGTTTGCTCAACAACCATTACCTTTGTGAGAATTGACGAATACGGGCAGGCAGTGCCGATAGCTGAAGAAATCAGAAACAAATATAAAAATCTCAAAAAATGAAAAAATTAATACTCCCCATTATCATGATCGCCTTTTCACTCATGGCGATGAAAGCCGATAAAGAAGCATATCGCATTTTCGATCAGAAAGGGAAAAAAGCATCCTATGCAAAACTTTTGCGCCAGGCCATGGAAGCAGATGTGGTACTGTTCGGCGAATTGCATAATAACCCAATTTGCCACTGGCTGCAACTTGAACTCAGCAAGGACATGTTCAATGAAAAAGGAGAGCAAGTCGTTTTTGGAGCCGAGATGTTCGAAAGGGACGGTCAACTTATCCTTGATGAATACACCGAAGGAGTGATCAGCACTAAAAACTTTGAATCGCAGGCGCGGCTCTGGCCAAATTATGAAACTGATTATAAGCCATTGGTGGAATTTGCAAAAGAGAACAACATTCCATTTATTGCCACCAATGTACCCAGGCGATATGCATCCGTCACTTTCAGACAGGGATTCGAAGGCCTGGATGAGCTGGGAGAACACGCAAAAATGTTCTTGCCTCCCCTACCGGTCCCCTATGACCCGGAATTGCCCGGCTACAAAGCCATGCTCGATATGGGTGCCGGCGGAATGGGCGGCAGACCTTCCTCAGACAACTTCCCTAAGGCACAGGCTATAAAAGATGCCACCATGGCACATTTTATTCTTGAGAACCTGGCGGAAGGACAGGTATTCATTCACTATCACGGTACTTACCACAGTAATAATTTCGAAGGTATTGTATGGTACCTGAACCAATACAGGCCGGGATTGAACATCATGACGATCGCCAGTACAGAACAAGCATCTGTTGATGGGCTGGAAGAAGAAAATGAAGGGCTGGCGGATTACATACTTGTTATTCCTGAGACGATGACGAAGACCCACTGAGGTGGAAAATCCTAAACCCTAAATTCTAAACCCTAAACTCTAAGCTCTAAACTCTAAACCCTAAACAAATACAAAGCCCAAAAAAGATCTAAACTTCAAATTTCAAAATACAAGAAAGATCTAAACTTCAATTTTCAGAATCCAAAATAATTTAAAATTTAACCTTCAAAATTTAAAATTCACGAAGTGTTAAGTAAAAGCCAAATACAACTCATCCAGTCCCTGAAGCAGATCAAGTTCAGAAGGGAGCATGGTTTATTTGTGGCGGAAGGGCCAAAAATCGTTGAAGAGCTCCCGGGCTCAGATATACAGGTGAAAGCAGTTTATGCGCTGGAGGAATGGCTTGAGGAGAATCAGGGGAAGTTTGAATACATCAAAGCAGAAATAAACCGGATCACATCAAAAGAGCTTGAACGCATCAGCAACCTCAGCACTCCCAATAAGGTTTTGGCTGTATGCCATATCCCTGAAAGAGATACAGAGGAGATCAGTGATGAGGATGGCAGTGTTATCGCACTTGATGGTATCCGCGATCCGGGCAACCTCGGCACCATCATCCGCACTGCTGACTGGTTCGGTGTAAGGCATATTATTTGTTCCGAAGATTGTGTTGATGTTTACAACCCCAAAGTGGTGCAGGCAACAATGGGGTCTATCTCAAGGGTGAAAGTTTACTACACTGACCTGGACGAATATCTCCCAGAAAGCAAATTACCCGTTTATGCCACGGTTATGGAGGGCAGTTCTATATGGGATGCAAAGCCCGGCAAAGGTATTTATGTGATCGGCAATGAATCAAAAGGCATCAGGGCCGAAGTACTCAGGCATGCAACACATAAAATCTCTATTCCATCTTCAGAAGGAGGAGCCGAATCGTTGAATGCAGCGGTTGCTACAGGCTTGGTTTTAGCCATTGCCACCAGGGCTGCAGGACACTAGGAATTTCCAGGAATATCGAATATCAATTATCGAAAATCGAAAATCCACCCAAAACTCAACACCCAAAACTCAAAACTTTTTAAGAAATTTAGAAGGTATTCCAAACAATTTTCCCTTATCTTTGTGGCTCTTAAAAACAGCATAACTACCATGACACCAGGCCTTAAAATACTCCTTATAACAATTGTTTTACTGGCACTTGCCATTTCAGGCATCGCCATCAAGATGTTCCTCAAAAAGGGTGGTGAATTCAAAAAGCAATGCAGCAGTGTTGATCCTGAAACGGGAGAGCGCTTTGGCTGTACCTGCGGAGCTGCAGATGACGAGGAAGCGTGTGAAAACAAGTGAAATCAGATATCAGAAATCAGAAATCGAATTCTGAATTCAACCCAAAACTCAACACTCAACACTCAAAACTTCACCTAACACCTATTTAAGAAGCAATTCCTTCATCCCATCCGTAGCATAAATCTCAAGGCTGCTATCTTCCCCGGAGTATATAAAGAAAGCTTCAAGCTCATTTTTTGATTCAACGAATTGCTTTGCTTTTTCAAGTCCCATCACCATGAATGCCGTTGCCCAGGCATCGGCCGTGCCGGCATCGGTTGCGATGACGGAAACACTTAAGAGTGTATGTGTTACCGGGTATCCGGTTTCCGGATCAATAGTATGGGAATAGCGGATCCCGTCTTCTTCATAGAACTTTCTGTAATTCCCTGAAGTAGCCATTGCACGGTCCTTCAGCTTAATGCTTGCTTCCAGCCGGCGTTCAGACAGCTCATCTTCTGTTGGTTTTTCAATCCCTACGATCCAGGGGCCCGTGCCCGGTTTCTCACCAATGGCCAAAACCTCGCCGCCAATATCTATCAGGTAATTCTCAAGTCCTTTTGAGGCCAGGAAATCACCAACCAGATCTACTGAGTATCCTTGTGCAACAGCATTAAAATCAAATTTGATCCCGTCTTTCTCCTTTATAATCCTGTCTTCTTCCAGGCTTACATAATGGTAATCTATCAGTGGAAGCAAACTATCGACCAGAGCCTGATCCACTTTCTGTCTGTCTTCAAAGCCAAAGCCCCAGGCATTAACCAGTGGGCCGATGGTATAATCAAATGCTCCATTGCTTTCCACCGCAACTTTCCTTGCCAGGATATAGGTATTGATAAATATTGAGTCACATATCACCCCTTCCTCACCATTATTGATTCGTGAAATGACAGATGCCGGTTCCCACATCGAAACCGACATATCAAAGGCCTCAAGCAATGAATCTATTTGCGGCTGAAAATCCCGCTCGAGATGATCAAAGTAAGTAACCGCATAATATGTTCCCTGAGCCATGCCGCTGAAGCTGATCTTCTTGTGCAATTGCCGGGGAGTGCAAGCGAAGATTATGAGGACCAAAATAATTATTGGGAGTACCTTTTTCATAAGGATAAATTTACGATAAAAAGAGATTCAAAATATGTGCCTGGTGCCCAATATCCAACGCCCCAATTATGCCACAGAGGCACAGAAGCACAGAGATTCACGGTTGGGAAAATATCGGATATCGAGTATCGAGTATCAAATATCGAAAATCAACCCAACACTCAAAACTCAAAACTCAAAACTAATTAAAAAGCCCGAACAGCACGAATATTTTTGCCAGTGACATTTAATTTATTGTCAAGAGTTAGCATCCCATCATTGAACCTCACCGTCCATACATAGGTGTTATCGCCCTCGGTAGAACTCCAATAGTGGTGGCTGGATGTAAAACCTCCTATGGCATTTTGTTGATCATACATGAGTTCCAACTCGTATAAAGTTGGTAAACGCCAGTCGGTAAATTTTTTACCCTCCGTATTATGGTTAGCTGGGTTACTAATAAAATTTTGTGTTTCAAACCATGTTGAAGTACCGGCATCTTGATCTTGTTTAGCAGCAACCAAACCATGTTTACCATCAGGCGTAAGATAAAACACATAACCACCCAAATCAGGGTTTAAGCCTATCGGATTACTGTAAAAGGCACTTATTACATCGTTGGTAATATCTATCCCTGTGCCGCCTGTGTAATCAATTACATTTAATGCTATATCAGCTGTACCGGCTGTTTCAGAATGGTTGGCAAAATCAGCTACTCCTGCTGTATCGGCTGTTATAGCCGTTTCAGCATATATGGCATAAGGGACCCCCAATAATTGACTTGTAGCTGTAATTGTATAGTTTGTTCCTCCCGTAGGATCAACGTCCGTTTTAATGTAACACTCGCCATATGCCCAGTAGATCATGGACCACATACCACTCACAAGTGTTCCGCCACCAATTTCAATGCTTATTAAACCATTGGCATTTGTGGTTGGTGTATGCGTTTCAATATATGCCGTACCGGCACCAACTAAAATACTTACTTGCATGCCAACGATCTGGTTTGTAACCAAATTATCATTTGCATCTCTTATTACCGCCTGATAGCTTATTTTTTCAAATGCCTGGGCGAAAATTGGTGAACTGATCAGCAGATTGGCCATTATGATGATTAATACTGCACTTAATTTGTAAATTTTCGTTTTCATAATATTTAATTTTTAATGATCTTAAATATTTTCATTTCTTTTTGATTATCTGTAATTTTCAGAAAATAACTTGCCGGAACGAGCTTTTCCATTGAAATAGTGGTTTCCTTGCCGGTGAGTTTTTTGTTTTCGAAAAGATTTCCCTGCATATCGTAAAGCCGATATTCCATTGATTGAATGCTGAGCGAAGTCGAAGCATCAATTTTCAATGTCAAATGATCTTTTGCAGGATTTGGGTAAGCCTGGCATTCAAGTTTTAATCCTATATCTTCTTCAACTCCTATTATAACTGAAATTTCGTAAGGCTGCTGCACACCTTCAGCTACAGAGTAGCCGTTTGTTCCGGTAGAAGTGGTGTATGTCACCTGTCCGACGGAATGGCTTATTGAGCCTCCGCTACCGGATCCGTCACCACCTGCAGCAAGTACTGCTTCCTGAGCCTGTAATCCCGCCAGTCCAAGTCCTGTCAAGAGTATTGCACTTAATAATAGCTTTTTGTATTGCATAAATAACCTCCATTATTAATGGTTAATAATAATTTAATGAGTGTTGCTTTGTTAATACGTTTGGTCAGATACCGGCGGTATGGGCATTACCGCCAAATTTGAGTTTTTATCCGAACTAAGATACGAAAAAAATGGATATGAAACGCTGAAAATGTTTATACCAAAACTGGAAGAAAAAGAGGTTGTAATAAGTGCCTAATTGAATGATGATATCCAAATGATTACTGATTAATGGAGATTGATAAGGATGAATGAGTAATGATGACAGATGAATTAATCTATAACTTATAACTTAACACTAACTCAACACTCAAAACTCAAAACTCAACACTAAAAAACCTCACCGAAGAGTTTACGATGAGGTTTAAGTTTTTTATGTGAGGTTTTTTATCCCCCAAAGTCATCAAATGCGATCATCTCTTCCGGCACGCCGTAGTCATCAAGCATTTTCAGCACGGCATCGTTCATCATGGGCGGCCCGCAGAGATAGTATTCGATCTCTTCCGGCTCGGGATGGTTCTTCAGGTATTCATCCATCACTATCTGGTGAATGAAGCCGGTATATCCTTCCCACTTATCTTCAGGTACCGGCTCTGACAGCCCGATATTGAATTTGAAGTTAGGATTTTCTTCTTCTAGTTTAATAAACTCGTCTACATAGAAAAGCTCCCTCAATGAACGTCCTCCGTACCAGAAGGTAGATTTGCGGTTTGTTTTCTTTGTTTTATAAAGGTCGAAGATATGTGAGCGCATGGGCGCCATGCCGGCACCACCGCCGATAAACATCATTTCCTTATCCGTATCCTTGATGAAGAACTCCCCGTAAGGGCCTGAGATCGTTATCTTGTCGCCCGGCTTTCTCGAGAAGATGAATGATGAACAAATTCCGGGGTTCACCTTCATAAAGCCACCTGATTTCCTGTCGAAAGGAGGTGTGGCAATACGGATGTTGAGCATTATAATATTATTCTCAGCCGGGTAGTTAGCCATGGAGTATGCCCGGAAGATCGGCTCAGGATTCTTCATCTGAAGATCCCACATCTTGAACTTGTCCCAGTCTTCTCTGTATTCCTCATCGACATCCATGTCCTTATAGTCCACTGTGATCTTAGGTACATCGATCTGGATATAACCACCTGATCTGAAGTCGAGGGTTTCGCCCTCCGGCAGCTTAACAACGAATTCCTTGATAAAGGTGGCCACATTGCGGTTGGAAACCACTTCGCATTCCCATTTTTTAATACCGAAGATCTCCGGCGGGATGGCAATGCTCATGTCTTCCTTCACCTTCACCTGGCATCCCAGGCGCCAATCATTCTTTGCCTCCTTGCGAGTAAAATATCCAACCTCGGTAGGCAGGATCGAGCCACCACCTTCAAACACCTGGCACTTACACATGGCACAGGTACCTCCACCACCGCATGCAGAAGGAAGAAATATCTTTTCTGCCGAGAGGGTAGATAAGATTGTTGAACCCGGGTTCACAACCAGTTTTTTCTCATCATTTATGGTCAGTGTGACCTCTCCCTGCGGGGTAAGTTTTTTCCTGGCATAAAGCAGCATGGCTACCAGGAACATGATCACCAGGAGGAAGATGATGATACTTGCTATAATTACTTGTCCTATTCCGACTAAAAGCATCTTTATACTTTTTTAATAATTTTCTATTAAAGTTGAATTCCCATAAACATCATAAAGGCCATACCCATGAGGCCGGTTATGATAAATGTAATGCCCAGTCCGCGCAGCGGGGCAGGCACGTTCGAATAACGGATCTTTTCGCGGATGGCTGCAATACCAACGATGGCAATGAACCAGCCCACTCCTGAGCCAAGCCCGAAAGATGTTGCTTCCGCAATGCTCTGATATTCCCTTTCCTGCATGAAGAGTGAACCACCAAGGATGGCACAGTTCACAGCGATCAGGGGGAGAAAGATACCCAGTGATGAATAGAGTGCCGGTGAGAACTTTTCGATGACCATCTCCACAAGCTGTACCATGGAGGCGATCACGGCTATGAACATGATGAATGAAAGAAAGCTCAGGTCAACATCTATGAAGCTTGCATCCAGCCAGGTCAATGCGCCCGGAGCAAGCAGATATTCATTCAGCAGATAGTCGACCGGCACGGTGATCCCCAAAACGAAGATCACTGCAATACCCAGTCCGACAGATGTTTTTACTGTCTTCGACACGGCAAGATAGGAACACATACCAAGAAAGTATGCGAACACCATGTTGTCGATGAAGATGGACTTTATAAATATGTTAACAAGTTCCTGCATAATGATATGCTGTTAAATTTTAATTTTCTTCAATAAGTTCTGTATCCTTTTTACGCTGCACCCATATGATCACACCCACGGTGATAAGTGCCATCGGGGGGAGGATCATCATCCCGTTATTGGAATAAAATCCACCATTGTCGATGTACCAGCTACTGGGAATCACGGCATAGCCCCAGATGGTACCGGAACCAAGAAGCTCACGGAAAAAGGCCACCACTATCAGTATCCAGCCATATCCCCAGGCATTGCCAATACCATCCAGGAAGGACGGCCATACTTTATTAGCCATGGCAAAAGCTTCGAAACGGCCCATTATGATACAGTTGGTAATGATCAGCCCGACAAATACCGACAGCTGCTTGCTCACGTCGTAAGCAAAAGCTTTCAATACCTGGTCGACGAGGATCACAAGTGCTGCGATCACCACAAGCTGTACAATGATCCTGATCCTTGGCGGGATAGTATTCCTGAGTGCTGCGATGACTACATTTCCTATACCCATCACCGCCATCACAGAGATGGCCATGACGAATGCCGGTTCAAGCTTGGCTGTTACGGCAAGTGCTGAACAAATACCCAACACCTGTACTGTGATGGGGTTTTCCCGGCCCAATGGCGTAGTGAGCAGCTTTCTGTACTTTGGAGAGAACAATGGTTCCCTTTCTGTTTTTTCTGTACTCATATCTTATTGCTGGCTTTTAAAATATGCAACATAATTTTCTAAACAATTCTCTAACATTTTGGTGACAGCATCACTGGTGATGGTACCACCGGAAATGGCATCTACACCATGGATCCTTGCGTCGGCAGGCATAGTTCCCACTCCACCCTTTTTAACGGTGATGGAAACGAACTGCCCCTGCTCATTGAAGATGGTCTTACCAAGAAACTGCAAGGCAAAGCCCCTGTCGGAGATCTCAGCTCCCAGCCCCGGAGTTTCCTTGTCGTTCCCAAATTCAGCACCATAAATGGTGCTCATGTCGGCTTTCAGGGAAATATTGCCATAGATCGGCCCCCACAATCCTTTACCCAGCAGAGGTATGATAAATATTTTACCACTATCTGTCTCGGCCATATAAAGGGGTACCTTGTATGGGTTTTCCTGCCTTTTATTATAAAGTTCCTTTTTAAGGTTAAGGTCAAATGCCCTGTCGTTGCCATCAGTAAGCTGGCCTTTCGAAAACCTGCCTGTCACCTTTCCATCCTGATCGATCACCAGTTCTTCGAGGATGACCTGATCGAATAAAGTTTCAGCATTTTCGGTGTTTGCCTTAATATCAGCCGCCAAAAGGACCCCCTGAATCTTGGCGATGGCAATATTTCTTTCCTGGTATGGCTTCAGCACCATGGCAGCCGTCGATAAGATCGCTGCTACTATGATCACCATCACCGAGGAGTAAATAAAAATGTACCTGTTAGTAAACATGGATTAATTCTTATATTGTTTCAATCTTTAATTTCTTATTCTGCAGTCTCTACTACTGCCCACCTTTTCCTTCTTCTTTTTATGTTCACCTGGATCACGTAGTGATCAATCAGCGGAGCGAACACATTCATGAGCAGGATGGCAAGCATCATGCCCTCCGGATACGCCGGGTTGATCACCCTCACCATTATCGCAAAGAAGCCAATGAGGAAGCCGTAAATATATTTTCCTTTTTTTGTTTGTGAAGCAGTGACCGGGTCGGTGGCCATAAATACCGCACCGAAAGCAAATCCTCCCATTACCATATGATCCAGGGGTGAGATCTGCATGTATGCAGTAGATCCTGTAAGGTTAAAAATGTAACCCATCAGCAGTCCGCCGGCAAATACCGACAGCATGATGCGCCAGCTGGCCATTCCGGTAAAAATAAGAATAACAGCCCCGAGAAGGATGGCCAATGTTGACGTTTCACCGATAGAACCCGGCAAAAAGCCATAGAACATGTCCATGGTGTCGGGAAGTGTGAGAGAGCTACCCGGAGTGGTGGTACTTGCAAGCGCATCACCCAGCGGGGTAGCACCTGAAACGGCATCGCCCTGGTCAGTGATCCATACCTTGTCGCCTGACATATTTTTCGGATAGGCAAAAAACAGGAATGCCCTGGCAGTAAGCGCCGGGTTCAATATGTTCATGCCTGTACCTCCAAATACTTCCTTGCCAAAGATCACGGCAAAGATCGTTGCCACGGCAACCATCCATAAGGGAACATCAGGTGGCATGATAAGCGGTATCAGTATGCCGCTGACAAGGAAGCCTTCTGCAACTTCATGTCCGCGGATCTGGGCAAAAACAAATTCGGTACCCAATCCGGCCACATATGCCACTACAATGAGTGGGAACAATACCAGGAATCCATGCCAGAGGTTGGGCCACAAGCCAGACAACCAGTCAATCTCATTTACTCCCACAGAAAGGTTATGCTGATAACCAATATTCCACATCCCAAAAAGAAGGGCAGGAACCAAAGCCAGCACCACAACGATCATTGTTCGTTTCGAGTCGTTGGCATCGCGGATGTGACTACCGATACTTGTTACCCTGTTGGGGACATAGAGGAAAGATTCGAAAGCTTCGAATGTAGAATGAAGCTTTTCAAACTTCCCCCCTTTTTCAAACCGGGGTTTTATCTTGTCAAGAAAGTTTCTGAGTGCTTTCATTGAAATTATATATGATTATACTTTATTGTTTCTTCTCAATTATTATTAGCTCATCTCTTTGATCATCAGGTCAATACCCTCCCTGACAGTTTTCTGCAGGTTGATCTTCGATGTGCTGATGAATTCACACAATGCAAAGTCTTCTTCATCCACTTCATAGATCCCGAGGTTTTCCATCTGATCGATGTCCTCTATCATAATGGACTTGACCAGCTGCATGGGATAAATATCCAGTGGAAATACCTGCTCGAATTTACCCGTGAGGATAAATGCCCGCTCACCACCGTTATAATTTGTATCCAGCCTGTATTTTTTACGGGGCATCATCCAGGAAAGGAATGTATAGTAAAAACTGAATTTATTTATTCTCGGCATGGCCCAGCCGAGGAATTCAGAATGATCACCTTCGGGGATGACAGTAAGCTGGGAATCATAGAATCCGACAAAGCCGGTTTTTTCAATTTTCGTTCCCGTAAGTGCATTACCCGAAATATAACGAAGCTTGCCCTCTTTGACGTTCCCATCGGTCATACCACTGATGGAAGCACCTAATATTGTCTTGTAATATACGGGCTTTTCAATCTCTGAGCCCGTGAGGGCAATAACCCTGGAAGGATCCAGCTTGCCCTGTGTGAACAGGCGGCCAATGCTCAGAACTTCCTGTGGGCGCAGATACCAGACGACCTCACCTCTGTTCAGGGGTGAAATTCTACTGATCTGTGTACTTACATTACCTGCAGGATGAGGACCGGAGAAAGTATTGATCTCCACTCCCTTTGCATTGTTGAATACCTGTGAAGATTGTTTGTCGCTGATGTTCAGGTAAACCTTCCCGCCGGTAAGTTTTTTCAATGCATCAACACCTGCCTGAAAATCTGCTTCCTGTCCCTCCACAATGAGATCAAAATCAGGTGCCAGGGGTGCTGAATCAAATGCAGGGATCATGATGGCTTTCGGATCATCATCAGGATTGGCAATGATCGAATACGGCCGTTGACGAATAAAAGGCCATACGCCGCTTTTAAGCATCTTTTCGATGATAGCCGCCTTATCAAGACTGTTGGGGTCGGCAGCACCGAAATCAACAAATTCCTGATCAGGCGCAGCATCAACAGATACCTCAAGCAGCACCCTTTTTGCTCCCCGCCTTATCTCCCTTACCTTACCACTCACCGGTGATGTAAACAGGATGTTTTCCTTGTATTTGTTATAGAACAAGGGAGTGCCTGCCTTCACCTCATCTCCCTCCTTTACAAGAAGCTTGGGAAATACCCCGTGAAAATCGGGTGGTTTGATAGCACAAACTTTGGTTGGGATTTCTTTGATCGTTTTTTCAGCCTCGCCTAACAGCTTGATATCAAGGCCTTTTCTGATACTAAATGTATTGGACATACTTTGATATTGTATGATTTTTGAAGTTGCAAGTTTAAGAAAAAAAAGCCAATTTATAGGTACCTTATTGTACTTATTTAATGGGGGTTGCTTATTTATACATCTTTATAAATAACCACTTAAAATAGTGTTGAGTTTTGAGTTTTGAGTTTTGAGTTAGTGTTAAGTTTTAAGTTTTGAGCGTTGGGTGGATATTCGATATTTAATACTTGATGGTCGAAGGAATTCTGCACTCTAAATTCACCGTTCTTCACTATCAATCTCCACTAATAATTAATCATTTGGATCTCATCACTTAAAAGGTGTTGGGTTTTGGGTGGAGTTTTGAGTGTTGAGTTTAACCATTTAGCCATTTG
>DAOVZP010000175.1 GCA_030635045.1 Bacteroidota bacterium
GAATCCAGGCCTGTTATCCGGGGTTCGGCAAGGCCCTGGTTCAGGTGCTCCAGGACATCATCCATATCCAGTGAATCCTCTTCGATGTCATCTCTCATGAAAAAGCCATTCAAGCTGGGTATGCCACCGAAAAACAATTCTGCATTGTAGTCCAGCCTGTTCAGGGCGTAGAGGGCGTAAAACAATTCTTCTATTGTCTCATCGGTTGATGCAGCCCGCCCTTCCAGAATGCGGTACTCCATCGCCAGTACGCCGATATATTCCCCAAGTGCCATGGTGGCATCTGTCCACTGTAAGATGCCTGAAACAGTATCGCGCACACTGGCAGGGGTGCTCATGCCCATCTCCGGCCCGATGCCAATCATGAAGTCATTTCTCAGCCTTTCACGGTATTCCCAGTATTTTGCTTCGTTTTGCTGTGGCGTTTGCGCATAGATATCCCCGGCTGCTGTGCTTAGCAGCAGTATGAAAAAGAGGGTGATATGTATATAGCGAAAGTTCATTTTCAATATTAGGTCTCGTCCCTTACGGCTACTGCCGGCTGAAGCTTGAGTGCTTTCCTGGCCGGCCATATGGAGGCCAGCATGGCACCTATGATGACAATGATGCCCAGGAAGAAATAAAATGTCGTTTCAATGACCGGGAAAACATGGGCATTATAACCGAGGGCTTCAAAGCCTTCCGACCATGCTGCAAAGTTGATCCCATTACGGCGGGTGAGTGCGATGGTAGTCACAGAAAGTGCTACTCCAATCACAGCGCCTGTGATCGACATAAATATCGTTTCCAGCATGATCATTCTGAATACCCGGCCCCGGTTCATGCCAATAGCCATAAGCATACCCAATTCCCGGGTACGCTCTATGATCACCATTAACATCACGTTAACAATACCGAAGGTGAGTGCAAGCAGGATGATCATTATGAGGATGAAGCCAAACTGGTCCATCATTCCAACAATAGCCATAAGGGTAGGGGCCAGTTCTTTCCATGTTAATACACTCAATCCCGGAAATTCAGATTCAAGGGCTGCTTTGGCCTGGTTGATATCAATATCTTTCTGATACCGTATGGCGATCTCAGATACGATAGTGCTGTCCGGGGCAACCATATTCTCTAATTGTTCCGTGAGAATAAAAACATTCATTTCATCAAAAACTGTATTGGAGGTCCGGAAAATGCCCTCGACACGGTATAAGCCCTGTGCAGTTTCCCCATCCAGAGCTGCAGTGGTGAGCACAATCTTTTTTCCGATCCCGCTTTTAAGGTGTTCTGACAGCTTGTAAGATATCACAATGGAGGGTATACGGGATGCCTTCTCAAAATATGTGCCTTCTGTCAGTTTATCATGTATGGCGGTGACTTGCCTTTCCTTTGCCGGATCGATCCCATTGATCATCACCCCATTACCGGAATGCGCAGTGCTGGCCATTCCTGTGGCTTTACTCCTGAGACAGAATGACTCCACGTCATCATTACTTTCGAGGAATGACGAAATGCTTCCCGGGTCAGGGATGGCATATTCAATTGATTCATCTTCCAGGAATTTGGGATTATGCAGTTGCATGTCAGAAATCTCATTCTCGATGGTGGCATCGACCTTCTGCTGCGTCATGCCATTCATCAGGGCGACCATGAACAGGCTGCCATACAATCCAATTGCTGTGGCCAGGATGACCACCATGCTGCGGAGTTTGTTTCTCCAGACATTTCTCCATGCTATGGACCAGATCATAACTTCTTACTTTATTGTTAACAATTATTCTTTATCAAATAAATCCTAAATCCTAAATTCTAAACCCTAAACAAATACCAATGTTCAAAATACAAAATAACAAACAACAATCAGATATCAGGTATTTGGTACATTTAATCATTTGGATTTTGAGTTTGTTTAGAGTTTAGAGCTTAGAATTTAGGGTTTAGAGTTTAGGGTTTAGGGTTTAGAGTTTAGAGCTTATTATTGTCAGTGCCCACGGATTGCTTTAAGCACATTAAACCGCTGTATCACGATCAGTGGATATAAAACTGCGATGGATGTCAGTACCAGGATCACGATCGCCTGATTATAAAAAATTGCCAGATCCATGGAAAAAGGCATTACCGGCTCCACATTCATGTCGATCATGGCCTTTGCCGCCTCACCTGTCAGCTGGATCGGATACAGATAAAAATAATACATCAGAGGTGTGGCCAGCGCAATACCAGCCAATACACCGATCATGGCAATGTATATTGTCTCGATAAAAACAATTATCCCGAGTTTGTGCCTTTGCATACCCACTGAAACCATGACCCCGAATTCGCGTTTTCTTTCCAGGGTCATCATCATCATGGTGCCCAGTATGCCGAAACCAACTACAATGTAAAGGATCCCCAGCATAAACATCCCGCTGATATTGTCACTTTCGATGCCCTGCACTACTTCGGGATTCATCTCCCGCCACTCCATGATCTCATAATCCGGACCGATCTTTTCCCTGACAGCAGTAGTGTCAGTAGCAAGTTTCTTCGGATTATGGAGCATGATAGATATGGAAGTCATCATGTTCGGGGCACCATATAAATATTGGGCTTGTGTCAGGTCCATGTATAACAATTTGTTGTTCATGGCAGTTGAGGGGAAACTGATGATCCCCCTGACGGGATATACTCCGGCTGCGGTAGCACCATGATATCCCTGGCTAATGAGGGTGATGGTATCGCCTACTCCAAGTTTCAGGAATTTGGCCAGGTTGACCACCACAAGTACCCCATCATCACCTTTTTTAAGATACTCCCCTTCAATTACTCGTTTTTCCAGTCCGCTGGCTTCGCTTTCAATTTCGGGGTTTGTTCCGATCACAGCAATGCCTTTGGTATGTGAACCGGCAGATCCCAGGGCAAAAGATTCCAGCCTTGGAACGCTCAGACTGATGTTGGGAATTCCCTTGAGGGCATCCATTATTCCATCATCACTGAAAATGTTGTTGATGGTCTTATCATCCCAGTACCCTTTTTGATGGATCTGGATATAACCGGTGGTGTTTTTGATCGTATTCTCCTCCATGGCGCCATATGAACCGAGTTGCATAGAGCGCATGAGCAGGGCAAGGAAGACGGCGAAGAATACGGATGATACGGTAATGATCGTCCTTTTCTTATTTCGCCAGAGGTTTCGCCAGGCTATTATAATATATTGTTTCATGACGGATTGTTTTTTCAGCTGCTACCTTATTTTTTTCATGTTCTGCTGTGAGAAAAATGATTCTTTTATGTCGACATTGAACTCATTTTCAGTGATTTCGATAATGGTCTGGTTGCCCGGATCATCGATAGGTGTCATGACCATCTTTGCCGGCAACTTCCTGTCGGAGAATTGCCTGATGTCGGAACTTTCCTGGCGGTTGATCAATACATCGTCCTCATCATAGAATTCGAGCTTGAGCTGGTAGAATTCTTCTTTAGAAATCCATGCCAGCACCTTTCCCCATACTACGGGGGCATCAGGTTTGGGGATGAGCTCCAGCTTGTAGCAGTTCAAGCTCTCCACCACCTCTTCCCCGATGATCTTATGGGTATATTGGTTCACATATGAGTTCATCTTTACCAGGTCGTCATTGGTGAAATCAGAGCCCATCCACGACTGGCTCATCATTGATGGGGGGATCTTGATCATCTTGCTGATTGACGGCATCCAGTTCCACATGTCGGTCTCCCTTTTCAGGAATGTCTGGCCTTTATCTTTCACAGGATCAGTGATCAGGATGAGATAATACTCATCTCCCATTGACCAGCTCTTCATGCTCACCTCCCGCGACCATGATGGCCTTACAACGGTCATTTTCATGGATCCGATGCTTGATTTTCCATTCACTTTGTCAGTTGCCTTCTGAATGATCTCAGTAGCAGTAAGCTCTTGTGAATAAACTTGATTTCCCGGTATTGCAGCGAATACCAGTGTTAGGATGATAATTGTTGTTGTTATTTTCATGGTTAAATTGTTTCATATTTATAAAAGTGCCTAGAGTGCCTAGAGTGTCTAAAGTGAGCTAAAGTTATTCAACTTCAAACTTTAGCTCACTCCAAACTTTAGGCACTACTCTTATGTCCAAACCTTTCAATAATCGTCTCTTTCACCTTTTCAAGCGGGAACATTTCCGGGTTAAGCAGGTAGTTAATCCCGATACCATCCATGAGAGCACCAAACAGCATAGCTTCCGCCATGGGATCCTCAACTCCTTGCTTTTCATAATATTCAAGCAAAAGCTGCAGGGAATCCATAATTACCTGCTGATATCTTTCCTGAACCATTTCATAGATCACCGGTTGCATCATTATGCTGAAATACAGCTTCCAGTATGTTGGGTTCTTAATGAGTGTATCGAATGCCCTGTTTACGAAAAAGTCAAATTCGTCAGTGGTGAGCACACCGTCCTTGTTGGGGTCTAAGAAGTCGAACATAGTACTCATTCCTTTTTCAAATATCGCTGTGATCAGGTCCTCTTTACTGTCGAAATAGTTATACAACAAGCCCTTTGAAATATCTGCACTCCCGGCGATCTTGCTGATAGAGGTATTGTGATAACCCTCGTTTGCAAATAGTTCCAGGGCAGCATCCATGATCCGGCTGCGCTTTTCTTTCCTTAACTTTTCAAATTGTTCCGGTGTTCTTGGCATTTTTGTATTGATTGAACGGTCGGTCAAAGATAAAACAATTTATTTTACTTTGTCAAGTTTTTTTTATTTTTTTGCTTTTTTATTGATTAGATTCTGCGAATAGCCACGGAGACACAGGGTCACAGAGAAACACAGCTTGAAAAATATACTGTGAAACTCTGTGCCTTTGTGCCTCTGTGGCAACAAAAACTTATTTTTGCAGCTCTGATTCAATTA
>DAOVZP010000185.1 GCA_030635045.1 Bacteroidota bacterium
TGAATCAATGACTGTGCTCATGTCGCCGTGCCCGGATATCATGATCACTTCAAGCTCAGGATATTCTGCCTTAACTTTTTTAAGGACCTCGATCCCATCCATCTCAGGGAGTTTCACATCCAGGATAAGGATATCGATGGCAGTATTCTCCAGGACCCTGAATGCTTCAGAGGGTACACCGGCCTTGTAAACAAGAAATTGCTGTCCACTTAAAAACTCCTCGATCTCATCACGCATGCGGATTTCGTCATCAAGTACCAGCACATTTAATTGCTTCATACTCCGGCTTTTTAGTTTTTACTCTCTTTTGGTTCTGTATATATTGGCAGGGTGACTACCAGCTTGGTATATTTCCCTTCCTTGCTGTCGGCGGTGATCTCTCCTTTCATTTCCTTGATGATACCATAAATGATCGAGAGCCCGAGGCCTGTGCCCATCTCTTCCTTTTTTGTTGTAAAGAATGGGTCGAAGATATTTCCTATAATGCTTTCGGGAATCCCCGTACCATTGTCATGTATGATCATGCCACAGGCTTTTCTGTTGGCGAAAGTAGTGAGCTTGATGATCTTTTTGTAGTCAGATATTTCTGCCTTTTCCTTTTCCAGTACGGCATACCTGGCATTCGACAACAGGTTCAGGATCACCTGCTCAAACTTATATTTGTTCCCAAAGGTGATATCATTCCTGCTGGAGTATTTCACCTGCAGGTCGATGCCCTTGCTGTCATATTGCCTTGAGATGAGCGAAAGGGCATTGAAGACTACCTCGCTGACAGATAAAGGCTCGATAATGGCATCTCCCTGGTCGCGGGAAAATATCCTTACATGCTCAATGATATTTCTGATGCGTTCAATGTCTTTGAATAGTGAATCAGTCTTACGCCTGGTGTATTCTTCTGTGATCTCCCCGGATTGCAGCTTGATCAGCATGTTGTCGATCCCCATGGCTATGCTGCCCAGGGGCTGGTTGATCTCATGGGCAATGCCTGCAGCCAGTTCCCCCAGCGATTCCAACTTGGATTTCTGGATCAGCATCTCCTGTTGTTTTCGAATCTTTTCAAGCTCCTCCTGCACACGCTGCTCCAGGTTGCGGTTCAGTTTTCTAAGCTCCTCTGCAGTCTTTTTCCTGTCTGTTATATCTGAAACGAAAGTTAAAACAGCAGTTTCGCCTTCCCAGGTGATCACGGTCGACTTGATCTCAAACCATCTGAGTTTCTTTTTCTTATTAATGAATTTAATGTCGTAACGGTCGGGAAACTCTTCACCCCTGAGACGCTTCATGTGGTTATCCATGATAAGGTCTTTGAAGTCGATATGCATGAAGTCGCTGAAAGGCCTGCCAATGATATTTTTTGGAAGGTAGCCGGTCATTTCGTAGATCTTTGGGTTGATGAACCTTACGATCCCTTCTACTGTAAGAAGAATTCCATCATTGGCGTTTTCAAAGATCTGCCGGTATTTTTCTTCGCTCTCACGAAGGAGTGATTCGATATTTTTCCTGTCGGAGATCTCTTTGATCAGGTCTTGTGTTCTTTCCTGTATCCTGCTTTCGAGTTCATTGTTGAGTTTGAGTAATTCAATATCAACACGTTTTCGGTGAATGGCTGCACCGATGATATCGGCAGCAGTGCCAAGGGCATAGAGCTCGGCTTCGTTCCATTCGCGTGGTTTACAGCACTCATCCAGCCCTATGAAGCCCCACCAGGTGTTGTTTACAAAGATGGGCATGATCACGATCGACACAAGGCCGAGTTCAGCAAGCAACTTCCTTTCCGACTTTGGAAAATCCCCTATATTCCCATGAATGGGTTTCCCTTTTTGTAAAGTCTTTACCCACCTGCTAAAACCATCTTTATAATTTATCTCTTTCAGGATGGTACCATCCACATCATCCACATTGGGTGTGGCCCAGTCAAAAAGCAGGCTCGTATAGATCTGTTTTTTATTATCCAGGAAATTCTCAAAGATATATACCCTGCTAACCTCTGTAGCTTCACCCAGCCTTTTCAGCACATCGGCAATGCTCTGGGTGGTGTAATTGTATTTAAAAAAGAGCTCTGAAGCATAGTTAACCGCTTTGAGGATGACATCGCTTCTTTGTAAGGCATCTTCAGCTTCCTGCCGGCGCCGTAACTGCTCCTCCATGCCTTTTTCCAGAAGTATCTCCCGACCCAGTTCTCTTATCTGGCTTTCCAATTCCTCCCGCTCGACAGGTTTGATCAGGTAGCCCCTGACACGGTGCTTGATGGCTTGAAGAAAGTTTTCTTTTTTATCATGGGCTGTCATGATGATGATGCGGGTGTCGTGGTTCTTCTTCCTGATCTCCCTGATCATCTCCAGCCCATCCATTTCCGGCATGTTGAGGTCCGTAACCACCAGGTCGGGTTTCACCTTATTGAAGATCTTAAGTCCGGCCTTGCCGTTCTCAGCAATATGAAGATCCTCCACAATGTCCTTAATTACAGAACCGTAGACCTTCCGGAGGGAAGCCTTGTCTTCGGCATAAAGTACTGATATGGGTATCTTTTTGGGGGTTTTTGCCATGTTTCTTTGCTATTTTCCCGCATTGAACTTCATATGGCTAAGTTAATAAATAAATTATTCATGAATGATGATCTTTAGTTGAACAAATCAGGGCTTATCCTGTTAATAGATTGAATTTTATAGATATCACTATGCCAGATAAAAAGCTAATTGAGTATCGCAGGGAATATCTTGCCGGAGAATTGCTGGAGGAAAATATCCTCAAGGATCCGCATTTACAGTTTTCTTATTGGCTGGATGAGGCTATCCTTTCCGGAATTGACGATCCAACTGCTATGGCGTTGGCTACCTCTGATGCTTCAGGAAAACCTACGGTGCGCATTGTCCTGCTAAAATATGCCAGGCCTGAAGGCTTTGTGTTTTTTACAAATTACCAGAGCCGAAAGGCAAGAGAGTTGGATGATAACCCCCGGGCTGCAGTCATGTTCTTCTGGCCGGGCCTCGAACGCCAGGTAAGGATAGAAGGAAAAATTGAAAAGATCAGTATTGGAGAATCTAATGAGTTTTTTCGATCAAGGCCGGTAGGAAGTCGCATTGCCTCCATAATATCCCCTCAGGGAGAAGTCATTCCCGCCAGGGGTTTCCTTGAACAGAAATTCCAGGAGTACTGTACAACTCTGGATGATGAGATGATTGAGCGTCCCGATCATTGGGGCGGATATATCCTGAAACCTGAAAGTTATGAGTTCTGGCAGGGGAGGGAGAACAGGCTGAATGACAGGATTCAATACGTTCTGCTTGATGGTAGGTGGGGGATTTCACGTTTGGCACCGTAAGAAAATGTTGCTGGTTGCTGGTTACTGGCTACTGGTTGCTGGCACCCTGCACCCTGTCCCCTGCACCCTAATCATTGATGCTGTGGGCGAAGCAGGTCTGTCACGGTTTTGACGGGGTTGAATGTCTCGATAGGCACTTCCACGAAGATGGTGATCCAGTTTGCCATGGCGCCGTTCCAGAGGCCGGGCAGCTCCTGTGCTTTCAGCTCACGGCCATCTTTTGATTTTACTGAGATCAGGCCCGTTTGGGGATCAACAAATTCTTTGAGGTTGAACTTATTACCATTATAATCCTTCAGGCTGCATACCAGGTCGACGGGGTTGAAATGAGTGGCCTGTTGTATGATCTCCTGCTGTCCTTCATCATCCATATCTATCTGTGCTGATTCCACGACTTGAAGTGTGGTATTTCCGGCATTGTCGGTTACCCGGAAAGGTCCGCCACCAGGTTCGCCTTCATTTTTCACCATACCGCAAATACGGATGGGGCGGTTTAGTTTGTCAAGGATGATGTCCCTTTTGTCTTCCAGTGAGAAAAAATTCATGCCTTTCGGGAAATGGATGTTAAGTTCTTCTCTTGCAAAGGTGATTGCCTCTTCTGTCGCTGTACCATCCATATTGCCGCTTTCAATGCTGGCGAGTATCCGGAATGATCTTTCCATCAGGTCGATGAGCAATCCTCCCAACACCTTTTTATACAAATAGGTGGGTTGTTTCAGCTTATCAGGAACGACATTATCGATATTTTTAATAAATGCGATATCCGCATCGAGGTCGTTGAGGTTTTCTATAAGAGCCCCGTGTCCTCCCGGCCTGAAGAGTAAAGAGCCATCAGCATTCCTGAAAGGTATATTATCCATATCCACTGCGATTGTATCGGTGGATGGTTTTTGTTCCGACCAGGAAATGTCGAATTTGATATTCCCATTTTGTATGAATTCCCCTTCTGTTGCTTTTGCCCTCGCAATGAATCTCTCTTTGTGTTCGGGAGATACAGTGAAGTGAAGATGTACGGTATTGTTTTGATCTTTACTGTATTCTAATCCTTCAGCCATATGTTCTTCCAGTGGTGTTCTGGGGCCATCAGGGTAGCTGTGAAAGAAAAGCAGCCCCTTTGGCAGGGACGCGTAATCAAGTCCTGCTCCTGTAAGCAAATACCTTATTATGGTCCTGTAATCCCCATCTGCCAGAAGTTGCCCGATATCATATTCATCTTCAGCCAGTGCTTTTGTCAAAGCAGGATAGAAGGCAAAATCTGTGATCTTATCCAGGAATTGGGTAACCTCTCTGTCAGCTTCTGCCTGATCATCCAACATACAGGCATATAACCTCTTGAACATGCGGCTGGCAGCACCGGATGCCGGCACCATCTTGGTGGTAGAATATTTTGGTGCAGCTCA
>DAOVZP010000285.1 GCA_030635045.1 Bacteroidota bacterium
CGCCTGCCATTCCGCTTGAAAAAGCAAAAACAATCAGGCTGAGGGTCAGTAATAGAATTTTTTTCATGATATTAATTTGGTTTAATTTGAATTCTAATTGATGGCAAATATATATATAATTGTTTATTTATGAGATTACATCCTGCCATTTATTTAATACTGTATACTTATTATACAGACTGCTGCTTAAGTGGAATGGTTGCACAGATGCAATTAATGTTGAATTTTTAATTTTTAATTAACTTCAACTGTTCACCTATTCTCAATATGAAGTACGTAATACTTAATACGAATTTTATTATTTTCGCTACTTAAAAGTCATTGTAATATATTTTAAGTCTATGTCATTATTAATCAAGAATATAAAAGCTCTGCTCCAGCTAAGGGAAGGAGGGGAGTTGAAGGTTTCCGGAAAAGCAATGGCTGAACTCCCCCAACTAAATAATGCATGGTTGCTTACAGATGGGGATATTATCCTGGATTATGGGGCGATGGATTCTTTTGATACAGCCCTTGAACAGGCTCCTGCCGGCATCAGGCAGATTGATGCTGACGGCAAAATGCTCCTGCCGGCTTTTTGCGATTCACATACACACCTCGTTTATCCCGCCAGCAGGGAAATTGAGTATATTGACAAGATCAGGGGGCTGTCCTATGAGGAAATAGCCAAACGTGGTGGTGGCATTTTAAATTCTGCCGGTAAAATGCATGAAGCCTCAGAAGAAGAGCTGATTATTTCAGCCATGGTGCGGCTGGAGGAGATCATGGGGTATGGTACGGCAGCCGTGGAGATCAAAAGCGGATACGGATTGAATACGGAAGATGAGTTGAAGATGCTCCGGGTGATCAGGAAACTGAAAGAGCTGTCACCCGTCAGGATCATCTCCACTTTCCTCGGGGCCCATGCCATTCCCGGGGAATATAAGGGGCGGCAGGAGGCATATGTCGACCTTATCATCAATGAAATGATCCCGGAGGTGGCTGCGGAGGAACTTGCTGACTATATTGATGTTTTCTGCGACCGGGGGTTCTTCACAGTTAAAGATACCGACCGCATCCTGAATGCCGGGATGAAACATGGCCTGAGGCCTAAGATACATGCCAATGAACTTGATTTTTCCGGAGGGATACAGGTAGGGGTGAAGTACAACGCCCTTTCTGTCGACCATCTTGAATATACCGGCGAAGAGGAGATCAAAGCCTTGTCAGGCTCTGAAACCATGCCAACCCTCTTGCCCGGGGCATCGTTTTTCCTCGGATTGATATATGCACCGGCCAGGAAGATGATCGATGCCGGGCTGCCGGTGGCAATGGCAAGTGATTTTAATCCCGGTTCATCGCCATCCGGCAATATGCAGTTCATTCTTTCACTGGGCAGCATAGCCTACCGCATGCTTCCCGAAGAAGCCATCAATGCGGTGACCCTTAACGGCGCCTGTGCCATGGGTTTGAGTGAGGAAATGGGAAGTATTGGCAAGGGAAAGAAGGCCAACCTCATTATAACAAAAGATATTCCGTCTTATGAATTTCTGCCGTATGCTTATGGCAGTGATAAGGTGGAGACGGTTATTATTGGTGGAAAGGTGGTGGTTGAAAAGAGTACTTAAAGTACTTGAAGTACTTGGAGTACTTGGAGTTTTGGGTTAAAGTATATATTTACCTAACGCCTAACGCCCATTAGCCTGTCCCGAGCGAAGCCGAGGGGCCCACCGCCTGAATATTAAATGAAATAAAGAATCAACAAATCAACATAACATGAAACAACTTATCGAATGCGTACCTAACTTCAGTGAAGGCAGGGATATGACGGTGATCAAACAGATCACGGATGAAATTGAAAGATCGGAGGGTGTAAAGCTGCTGGATGTTGATCCCGGAGCTGCCACAAACCGTACGGTAGTCACCATGGTTGGTGAGCCTGAATATGTGATCGAAGCAGCATTCAGGGCTGTAAAGAAGGCCTCTGAAATCATTGATATGCGCAAGCATAAGGGTGAGCACCCTCGCATGGGTGCTACGGATGTATGTCCGTTTGTTCCTGTTGCCAATATCAGCATGGAGGAGACCGTTGAATATGCACGCAAGCTGGCGAAACGTATTGGTGATGAGCTTGATATCCCGATATATTGTTATGAGAATGCCGCATTTACGGATGAGAGAAGGAACCTGGCCAACTGCCGTTCAGGCGAGTATGAAGGTATGTCTGAAAAACTAAAAGATCCGCATTGGAAGCCTGACTTTGGCCCGGCAAAATTCAATGCCGGTGCCGGGACCACTGCCGTAGGGGCACGCGACTTCCTGGTTGCTTTCAATGTGAACCTTAACACCACTTCCACCCGCCGGGCCAATGCCATTGCATTTGATGTTCGTGAGCGTGGCCGTCCGAAGCGCGAAGGCGATTCAGTCACAGGAAAGATACTTAAGGATGAGAACGGCAAAAATATTACGATCCCGGGAGCACTGAAATCAGTCAAGGCCATTGGCTGGTTCATCGAGGAATATGGCGTTGCCCAGATATCCATGAACCTGACAAACATAAGTATTACACCGGTGCATATTGCATTCGATGAGACGAGCAGGAAGGCTGAGGCGCGTGGGATCAGGGTGACAGGTTCAGAGCTCGTGGGTTTGATTCCCTTGCAGGCAATGCTGGATGCCGGGAAATACTTCCTACGGAAACAACAGCGTTCTGCCGGGGTATCCGATAAAGAGTTGCTGAAGATCGCGATTTTATCCATGGGGCTGGATGACCTGAAACCTTTCGATCCGAAGGAGAAGATCATCGAGTATATGATGAGTGGCAGTGATGGGAATGACCTGGTAGGTATGGACCTGACTGCTTTTGCTGATGAAACAGCAAGTGAATCCCCGGCCCCCGGAGGAGGGTCTATTGCGGCATACGTGGGTTCCCTGGGTGTATCGCTGGGTACCATGGTGGCTAACCTCTCATCGCATAAAAGAGGATGGGACGACCGATGGGAAGAGTATTCGGATTGGGCTGAGAAAGGCCAGGCACTGAAAGATGAACTCCTTTTCCTGGTTGATGAGGATACACGTGCATTTAACAGGATCATGGAAGGCTTCGGGATGCCAAAAGGATCAGATGCAGAAAAGGCTGCCAGGCATGAGGCCATACAGGAGGCATCGAAATATGCCATGCAGATCCCGTTCAGGGTGATGGAACGCTGCCTGGAGTCAATGGCTGTGATGAAGGCCATGGCAGAAACAGGTATTGAGGCTTCAGTATCGGATGCCGGTGTGGGTGGCTTATGTGCCCGTACAGCAGTGATGGGCGCCTATCTCAATGTGAAGATCAATGCCGACGGGGTTGATGATAAGGCCTTTGTGAATGACCTCTTATCCCGCGGAGCGGAAATAGAAAAGAAAGCCCTGGATCAGGAAAAAGAGATACTGGAAATCGTAAACGCTAAAATA